>WJIW01000034.1 GCA_014730065.1 Armatimonadia bacterium
CCTCCCCCATGCCCGAGGAGCGGCAGGCGCCCGAAGAGCGGCAGGCGCCCGATCAGCCGGCGGCCGCCGCGGTGCCGCCCACACCCGTCCCCGGACAGGCCCAGGCCGGAGCCTCTCAATCGCCCGGCCGGTTCCATGCCGACCCCCTAGCCGAGGAGCAGCACGCCCCCCAGATCCGCACGGGCGACGCACGGGTGGACTTCTTCGTGACCCAAGGCGACCGGCACCTGGCCGCGGGCCGGTACGACGAAGCTCTGGAGGCCTACCGCAGCGCTGCCGGCGACGCCCCGGCCTGCTCCCTGGCCCACAACCGGGCCGGTGACGTGCTCACCATGATCCGGCGCTACCGGGACGCTCAGCGCCATTACGAGCAGGCCATAACGCTGAACCCCGGCGACTACGATGCGCGCCACGACCTGGGCCGGGTGCTGATCACCCGGGGAGAGGTCGGATCGGCGGTCCAGCATCTGGAAGCGGTGGTCTCCGCCGATCCATCGCCCGAGCTGCGCCTGTCGGCCCTGACCCATCTGGGGTCGGCGTATTGCGCCCAAAACCTGTTACCTCAAGCCATCGAAGCGTGGTCACGGGTGGTCCGCGAAGGCCCTCCCAACGCCCCGGTGCGCTACTCGTTGGGCGTCGCTCTGGCGCGCCAGGGCGACACGGAGTCGGCGAAGGCTCAGTGGCGCGCGGCCCTGGAGGTCGATCCCAACCACGCCGAGAGCCGCGCCGCCCTGGCCCAGGCCGACTCGCCGTACGGGGGCGACTTCATGCGGATTCAGCGCGTGCCCGAGGGGCCGGGTCGGGGCAGCTCGCTGTTGACGGGTGCCCTCGACGCCCTGGGGTCCATCCTATCCCCTCACCGCAGGTACTGGTAGCGGGGCGAGCACGGGCCCTCAGCCCGCGAAGGCCGGCTCACCGAGGATTCCATCGATGAGGGTCAGGCATGACCCCACGGCCTTCTCCGCGCCACTCACCAGGAGCCAGGTCGAGCCCTCGGCGCCGTTGATGCCCCCGGCGGACATGGCCGCCGCCTCCACCCCGGCCAGAAGCTCGAGGGCCTCGATCTCCGTCACGATCTGGCCCTGGGAGATCCACAGCCGAGGCATGGAGCCCACGACGGGCTCGTCGCCATTGACCCGGCTGGCGATCTCCCATAGGTCGCCGCCGATCGTCTTCTCCAGGCCCACGGGCGTGATCTGCGTCGCGCCCTTCCCGATCACATGCCCGGCGGTGTTGCCCACCGTGCCGCCGGTGGGATCTCCCACCAGAACCCCGGCCATGCGCCGGTCGGGGGAGAGGGCGTTGGCGCCCTTGATGAGCACATCCTCGGGCTTCAGGTCGGCCGCCGCCTCGATGGCGGTCACGTCGTCGCGGCGCTGGCCGCGCTCCAGCACCACGTCGGGGAGCCGCGCGGAAGTCATGGGGGCGGCCCCTCGGGATGGCTGGGTATTGCCCGTCAGGTACATGGGCTTATCGATGGTCTCACCGAGGACCTCTTCCACCACATAGGCGTTCGTCGAGCCTTTGCAGATGACGACGGTGCCGTTCTCGATGGCACGCCGGACCTCGGGCATGGCCGCCACGGCCTTGGCGACCAAGCGCTTGCCCTCACTCACGGTGAGGTGGAACGCAGCCTTGGGCATGTCTGGACCCCTCTCCTCCGTTGGGCACCGGGTTCTTCAGCCGATGCCGCGGGCCCTCGCCCTGGTGGGAGTATGCCAAGGGAGTCGGGCCTCGGGCGTCGAACCCGTGGCCCACGACATCGACGAGGGAAGGCTGTCATGAAAGAGGATCTCATCAAGCGTTTCGAAGCACCCGGAGCCGAGTTCCGCGGCAAGCCCTTCTGGAGCTGGAACGGCAAGCTGGAGAAGGATGAGCTGATCCGCCAGATCCACGTGTGCCAGGAGATGGGTTTCGGCGGGTTCTTCATGCACTCCCGCACCGGGCTCCAGACGGAGTACCTGAGCGACGAGTGGTTCGACCTGATCAACGCCTGCGCCGACGAGGGCGAGAAGCTGGGCCTGGAGGCCTGGCTGTACGACGAGGACCGCTGGCCCAGCGGATCGGCGGGAGGGATGGCGACGGAGGATCCGCAGTACCGCATGAAATACCTGCGGCTCACTCCCTGCCCCGCGGACAAATTCGAGTGGGACGACACCCTGGTGGCCGCCTTCGTCTGTGACCTCGAGGGCATCGACTACACGAACCTCAGGCGGCTGGGACCGGACGTTCATCCCGCGGACATCGCCGATCGGACCGTCCTGTGCTTCACCGTGGAGGAGATGGCCTGCAGCACCTTCTACAATGGCAACACCTACCTGGACACCATGAGCCGAGAGGCCACCGAGCACTTCATCCAGATCACCCATGAGCAGTACAAAGAGAGATGCGGCGACCGCCTGGGACGCTCGATTCGGGGCGTCTTCACCGACGAGCCCCACCGGGGGATGGTCATGTGTGGGACGAACATCCCCAACGAGGCCTCGGAGTGGCTGGTGCCCTGGACGCCCAAGCTGCCCGAGCGGTTCCAGGAGTGGTTCGGGTACGACATCCTGGACAAGCTGCCCGAGATCTACCTCCGCCCCGATGGCCAACGGATCTCGCCTGTGAAGTGGCAGTTCATGGAGTGCCTCCAGCGCCTGTTCCTGGAGAACTGGGCCATCCCGTGCGACGAATGGTGCCGGGAGAACGACCTGATCCTGACCGGCCACGTGCTCCATGAGGACACCCTCGGCGCCCAAGCCATCCCTTGCGGCTCCATGATGCGCTACTACGAGTACATGGAGTATCCGGGCGTGGATGTGCTGACCGAGGGGAACCGAGCCTTCTGGGTCGTGAAGCAGTGCGCGTCGGTCTGCCGGCAGCTCGGCCGGCCGTGGCTGCTGTCGGAGCTTTACGGATGCACGGGTTGGCAGATGCCTCTGGAGGCCCACAAGTCCGTTGGAGACTGGCAGTCGCTCCTCGGCGTGAGCCTGCGCTGCCCACACCTGAGCTGGTATACCATGGAGGGCGAGGCCAAGCGCGACTTCCCCGCCAGTATCTTCCATCAGTCGGCGTGGTACCCCGACTACCGCCACGTGGAAGACTACTTCTCCCGGATGCACGTCGCCCTCACTCAGGGCACGCCCCGCTGCGACGTACTCGTCGTCAGCCCGGTGGAGAGCGCATGGGCCCAGATCCATGTCGGCTGGGCTCAGTGGCTGGATTCCACCGATCCCCACGTCAAGAAGCTGGATGAAAAGTACCGGGACCTGTTCCACTGGCTTAGCGACGCCCAGATCGAGTTCGACTATGGCGACGAGGATCACATCGACCGCTGGGCCGAGGTCGCGGACCAGGACGGAGTGCCCCACCTCCAGCTCGGAGAGATGACCTACCGGGCCGTGGTGGTCTCGGGCATGGAGACCATGCGCTCCACCACCCTGGCCAAGCTCAAGGAGTTCATCTCCGCCGGAGGCCAGGTCATTTTCGCGGGCGACCCCCCGAGCCATCTCGATGGCACCGCGTCCGACGGGCCCGCCCGCCTGGCCCAGAAGGCCGTGCGCGCGTCCTTCGACCGAGGCGCCGTGGTCACCGCCGTCAAGGGCGCCGCGCCGCCGACCGTGGAGGTCGTGGACCGAGAGACGGGGCGGCCCCTGACCGATGTCTTCGTGCAGGTGCGCGACGGCGAGGCGGGCACCATCGCTCTGGCCGTCAACGTGAACCGTGACAAGCCCACCGGTGACGCCGCCCTACGGATACGGGCAAATGGCTCCGTCGAGGAGTGGGATCTGTCGTCGGGGCAGCGATGCCGGGTACCAATGCAGACCGCCGACGGGTGGGTCCGGGTCGATCTGGCCCTGCCCCCCTCGGGCGAAGCCCTGTTCTGGATCGGGGAGGATGTCGACGAGACCCTGGCGATGAAGCGGGAGCACACCGAGACGTCCACGGCCCCGTTGAACGGCCCGTACCCCTACGAGCTGGAGGAGCCGAATGTGCTGGTTCTCGACCGCGCCCGGTACCGGCTCGATGGGGGCGAGTGGAGCGAGGAGCTGGAGATCCTCAAGCTGGATCGCCGGGTGCGCGACGAGCTCGATATGCCCCAGCGAGGCGGCGACATGGCCCAACCGTGGTTCATGGGCAAGCGCAAGCCCGAGGTCCGGGCCGGCCTCTCCCTGGAGCTCTCCTTCCACATAGACCTGCTGCCCAAGGAGCCGTGCGAGCTCGTCATGGAGCGGCCCGACCAGTTCCAAGTCAGCGTCAATGGCCAGCCCCTGGATGAGAGCGCCGACAACGGGTGGTGGGCGGACCCGTGCTTCCGGCGCCTGGCTCTCCCGCCGGGGTGCCTGGTGGCGGGCGAGAACAAGGTGGTCCTGGAGACGGGCTTCCACGACCTGGTGGACTTGGAGTCGCTCTACCTCCTCGGCCCCTTCGGCGTGCAGATCGAGGGCACCCGCCGTACCGTGGTGGGGCTGCCCGACGAGCTGAGGCCCGAAGACCTGGTGGCCCAGGGCCTACCCTTCTACACGGGCCGCGTTCGCTACACGATGCCCCAAGCTCCCTCGGGCGAGGGCCGGGCCTTCCTGGTGGCCGAGGAGTTTGAGGGCGCTTTGGTGCGAGTCCTGGCCGATGGCGATGAGGCGTCGCCCATCATGTGGCAACCGTATGAGACCGAGGTCACCGATCTACTGGCCAAGGGGGGCTTGACGGTGGAGGTCGTGCTCACTCGCCGGAATGTCTTCGGTCCGCTGCACCAGCTTCCGAAGCGGGTGGGCGGGTACGGGCCCGAGAACTTCATCAGCGAGGGACAGGCCTTTAGCGAGGAGTACCAGCTCTACCCCTCGGGTCTCCTGAGCGCGCCGAAGCTGAGCTGGCGCTCCGAGGCTTAGGACCCCCTCCGCAGTGTTACTCCGGCGGGGCGAGCGGCAGGATCAGGTAGGCCGTCGCTCCCTCGCCGGGCTCGCTCGTCAGGACCAGGTCACCATCGTGGCTGCGGGCGATGCCTTGGGCGCTGGCCAGGCCGAGCCCCCGTCCCCTGAACTTCGTCGAGAAGAAGGGATCGAAAACCCGGGAGAGGGTTTGGGCGTCCATGCCCACGCCGTCATCGCCGAGCCGGAGCACCACGTACTCCCCCGTTGGCAGGTCGACATGCTCGGCCCACGGGGCGCTATCCGACGGCGGCATCAAAGTCTGCTGCCAGCTTACGGTAACGCGCCCTTCGCTTCCCTGGAAGGCCTCGCCCGCGTTGGTGATGAGCTCCCTCAGGGCTTGGAGGATCATCTCATGGTCGGCATGGATCGCCGCTCCGGCCGGTCCTCCTCCTACGTGGAGAGCGACTCCGCCCGGCAGCAGCTCGGTCAGCGCGGGGAGGGCTTCATCGAGAAGCCGCCCCAGCTCGAAGCGTGTCGCCCCGAGGGGGGGCTGACCGGTGTAGGCGAGCATCCTGCGGGCGAGCTGCCCGGCCCGATCGGTCAGCTCGCCGATGGCGCTAAGGTTCTCCGAGGCCCGGTACGGATCGGTGATGCGGGCCTGGGCGAGCTGTAGGTTGCCCACGATGCCCTGGAGTATGTTGTTGAGATCGTGGGCGATGCCCGCGGCGAGGTGGCCCAGGCTCTCGCGCTTCTCGGCCTCCCGCACCCGGGCCTCCAGACGCTCCACATCGGTTAGGTCGGTGACCAGCAGCACGGTCTGGGGTCCGCCCGGGGCCTCGTCCTCGATCAGTGCCCCGCTCAACCGGCACACCCGGTGGGTCCCGTCAGCGGCGCGCAGCTCCACCTTGTAGGGTGGCAAAGGCTCACCGGCCCGGCGCCGGGCGAAGATCGTCTCCGCCGCCTCCTGGCTCACGCCCAGCATGGGCATGAGCTCCGCCTGCGTGAGGCCGATCAGGGCCTCGGGATCGTACCCGAGCCACTCCTCCACCCGGGGGTTGACCTCGGCCAGACGTCCCTGGGCATCGATGAGGGCGATCACCTCCGGCGCCGTCTCGAAGATGGCTCGGTACTTGCGCTCGCTCCTCTGGACCGCCAGGTGGGCCGCCTCGCGCTCGGATACGTCGCGGAGCACCGCCATGGCGAATCGATCGTCGTCCCCCACCACACCCCCCGATACGGAGACCTCGAGGGGCAGCTCGGTGCCGTCCCATCGCAGACCCCGGACCGTCAGGACTACCCCCTCCCCCAGCCCGCGGCCCTGCAAGCAATCGCGGACGGCGGAGACCAGAGCGAAGCGGGATTCCTCGGTGAACAGAGACGCCAGTGGTCGCTCACGCAGGTCGGCTTCGCGTAGGCCAAACAGCCGCTGGGCGGCGGGATTGGCGAGCACCGGCCGGCCCTCCTCGCCCACACTGATGATGGCATCGCGGCTGGCGGCGAGGATCGCGCGGAGGCGCTCCTCGCTCCGCTCCAGGGCCCGCTGGGCCTCGAGACTCGGCCGCACGTCACGGGCAATCCCCAGCACCATGGTCCGGCCCTCGAACTTCACGGGGTGGGTGCGTACCTCCACGGGCACCAGATGCCCGTTTTTGTGGCGCAGATCCAGTCGACTGGGTCCCGTCGAGCGACCGGTCGCGTTGGCCGCCAGCAAGCGTACGGCGTGGCGGAGCTGGCTGGCGGGCAGCAGGCCGAGCTGCAGGAAGCTCTTGCCGATCAGCTCCTCGCGGCTATAGCCGATGAGCTCCTCCGCCGCCCGGTTGCCATCGATGAACCGGCCCTGCAGGTCGTTGATGTAGCAGGCGTCAGGGGCGAACTCGAACTGGATCCGGAAGCGATCCTGTGAGTCGCGCAGCGCGGCTTCGAGCTCGCGGCGCTGGCGGATCTGCTCCCGCATCTCGTCCACGATGCCGGGGTCTTTGGGTGTGCCCTCTCCCACAGCTCTACTTCGCCCCCTCGTTGCTAGGAGGGTCTGGCGAGTGCGCTTCGTCTAGCACCGCGCGCACCGCTTCGGCGAGTCCGGCCAGGGAGTATGGCTTGGGGAGCATCCGCCGAATGCCCAATGCCTCCAGATCGGCGAGCTGTAGATCCTGGGTATGGCCCGAGACCATGATCGCCGGCAGGTCCGGCCGAAGCTCGCGGAGTCTGCGCATCAGCTCGGTGCCGGTGAGCTGGGGCATGGTGTAGTCGGTGATGAGCAGGTCGAAACGCTGGGGCGACTCCCTGACCAGCTCCAGGGCCTGGCGACTATCGGCGACGGCGGTGACCTGGTAGCCCAGACCCGCCAGCATGTCCTGGTTCATGGTGACCAGGGCCTGCTCATCGTCCACGAACAGTACTCGCTCGCTGCCCTGGGGCACGGCGGGTGTCGCCAGATCGCCAGCGTGCTGGTGGGAATCGGCGACGGGGAGGTAGACCTCGAAGACCGACCCCTCGCCCTCGATGCTCCGAGCCGTCACGGTGCCGCCATGGCTGCCCACGATGCCGTGGACGGTGGACAGGCCCAGTCCCGTCCCCTCGCCGGACCGCTTGGTCGAGAAGAAGGGGTCGAAGATGCGCTCGATAACCTCGGGGGGCATGCCACACCCCGTATCGGCGACGGAGACGCGGACGTGGGGGCCCGCGGCCCGGCACCTGAGCCGGACCGCGTCCTCGCTGGTAAGCACGACCTCGTCCAGGCGAACGGTCAGAATGCCGCCCGACTCGCGCATGGCATGCTGAGCATTGGTGCATAGGTTCATGATGACCTGATGGATCTGGGTGGCGTCGGCGAGCACAACCGGCGACTCCGCGGGGACCTCCTGCTGAATGCTGATGGTGGATGGCAGGGTCGCCCGCATGAACTTCAGGGCCTCGGTCACGAGGGGTCCCAGCATGATGGGCCGCTGCTCCATGTCCGCCCGCCGGCTGAAGGCGAGGATCTGGGCCACCAGGTCCCTCGCCCGCTCCGAGGCAACGAGTACCTCGGAGAGGCTGGAGCGGGCAGCGTCGTCGCTGTCCAGGGAGCTGAGGGCCAGCTCGGTGTAGCCCATGATCGCCCCCAGGATGTTGTTGAAGTCGTGGGCGATGCCGCCTGCAAGCACACCCAGGCTCTCCAGGCGCTGCGCCCGGTGCGCCTGACCCTCGAGCCGCTGCCGCTTCGCCTCCCGCTCGCGCTGCTCCGTCACATCCCGGGCGATCTCGACCGCTCCATGGACGCTGCCATCGGAGCCCTTGACCGGGTACGACCTTAGGTGCCAGACCCGGCCGTCCGTCGCTGAGAACTCCTCGACCTCAGCGCGACCGGTCTGCAGGGTGTGGGCCACCGGACAGGACGCACACCGTCCCTCGGCTTTAAAGGGACACGGCTCGCCGACCATGTCCGCCGGCCGGCTACCCACCTCGCGAGCCGCAGCCCAGTTCGCCCACCGGACCCTGTGATCGGTCGAGAGATACATCACCTGGTCACTCACGCTGTCGAGGATGACCGACTTCTCCCGCTCAGCTTCCCGGAGTGCCTCGGTCATCGCCTCGCGCTCGGTGATGTCGGAGAAGACGACGATGCCAGCGACGATCTCCTCCGAGCTGTCCCGGACCGGGGCGGCGTTGGCCGAGATCCTACGGCGCTCCGCCTCGCTTCCGATGAGATAGTGCTCGTCTTCGCTGACCTCGCCTCGCTGGATGGCACGGGACAGGGGAAGCTCCTCGGGCGGAACCGGCTCGCCCGACGGGTAGTACACCTGCCACGCCGCGGAGTGCTCCTCGATGGGGATCTCGGTCAGGGACGAGGGATCGGCTTGGCGGATGCGCAGGGCGGCCCGGTTGGCCAGCCAGATGCGCCCATCGGGCGCGCCAGCGATGAGGATGCCCGCTGGGCTGGCGTCGATAGCCGTGGTCAGGAGGGCGCGAGTCCGGCTCAGCTCCGAGGTCGCTCGAGCTCGCTCGACCAGCACCCCGAGGGCCGAGGTGTAGAGCGCCAGGCTCTGTTGAAGCGCCTCGTCGACCTCGGCGCCAGTGATGGCCGCGTCGTTGAACAGGAACCCGATGGGGTCGCCAGCCGAGCGTATGGGCGTCACGGCGATCCAACCGGTGCTGGACCGGTACTCACGGCCATCCCGCCAGTAGCTATGCGGTGCCTCCTCGAGCCACCAACCCTTACCCTCGGCTTCGCGCATCCTCTCGCGCCACGAGTCCGCCGTGAACCGTACGTCGCGCTCATCGGTGGTGCGGCCGTTCATGTCCGTTCCGTACGTTCCCTGGAAGACCCCCTCACGCTGGATGAAGACGCTGCACCGCTCGGCGCCCAGGCGATCCCTGGCCAGCGCCACGGCGCGCCGGAGTAGCTGGTCCACGTCGGCGATGCCCATCAGGTCCCGCGTGGTCTCGATGACCACGCCCAGGTTGCGCGTCAGGCGCTCCCGATGCTCCTCCGCCTTGCGGCTCTCGGTGACGTCCTGGCCCGTGCCCATGATGTACTCGATGGTGCCATCGGGCCCACGCAGGGAGGCGTTGGACCAGGAGATGAGCCGCTGCTCGCCATCCTTGGTCAGCCAGTGATTCTCGTGCACGCTGGGCAGCCCAGTGCCCGCAAGCTGCTTGAAGGCCCGCTCGACGCCCTCCCGGTCCTCGTCGGGGATGAGGTGGTCCCAAAGGCGAAGACCGATGATCTCCTCGGCCTGGAACCCGGTGGTGACCTCACAGGCCCGGTTGAAGCTGACGATGCGGCCCGAAGCATCCAGGACGATCACCAGCGAGCGCACGGTGTCGAGAACCTTGGAGTTCAGGTCACGCTGGCGGCGGAGATGATCCCGGACTTCGGCCCAAGGGCCCATGTCTCGCAGAGAGAGCAGGCACAACCCACCGCCCTGACCGGGCAAGGGTGAGAGCCGGGCCTCGTACGGCGGCGCATCAGGCGCCCCGAGCCCCGAGAAGATACCGCGGCCAGCCTCGCCATCGGTGACACACCGTTCCACCAGGGCATGAAGCTCTGCGGCGCTGTCCGACCCGGGCGCGCACAGCTCGGTGATGCGGCGGCCCCGAACCGTGTCCGGCTCAACACCCAGAAGCCGGCAGCCAGCCTCGTTGGCGGCCTCGATGGCGTCGATCCCCGTCACGAAGAGAGGGTCGCGGCATGCCTGGAAGGCGGCCTCGTACACCGCCGAGAGGGGACCCACGTCCTGCGGGGTGCGGGACGGTCCCTGACTTGTAGCCAAGAAGTGTCGCTCTCGTTCCTCCATAGCCAGTGGATCGGCCGCTCAGGCGCCGGCAGACGCCCCCAGGAGCTTGCCATGGGCTGCGAGCCGCTCGTGCAGCAGCCGGACATCCTCGGCTAACATGTCCGGCTTGTCTTCCGGGAACACGCCCACACATGTCGCGTCCCCCGGCCGCAGCGCCTTGGCGACCACATCGAAGGCCTCCTCGGGATCGTTGCGTCCCGCGGCCATGACCTTGTAGTGGATCGCCGGCTTGCTCAGGCCCTGGACTAGCTCGGTCATGCGGCTCCGATCCTCCTCCAGAAACCACTCCTTGGAGCCAGCCACATGATCGGGCCGCTCCTCGCGCCGCATGGAGTTGTAGTACGAGCACATGTAGTAGTCTGCTTCCACGTTCTCCTCGGCCCACACGAGGACTTCCGGATTATGGGCCGCAATGCCCGCGGCCATCCCCTGCTCCTTGATGTGCTCGATCAGGGCCGGGATGTGACCCAGACTGCCCGCAGCGTAGAGATGATCCATGTACCCACCGTGGATGTGGCATGCGCTGGCCCCGTATCCCTTGGCCGTGGCGACACACCACTCCGGCGACCCTACCTCGGGACACGTCTGGGCCAGCCAGGTCAGCTTGCCACCTTCGTTGCGGTACTCCAGCAGGACGCGAGCGATGTGGTGATCGGTGCGGCCGAGGACGGCGGTGATGCCGAGGGACTCGGCCTGCCACAGCAGGTCTTTGATCCGCTGCGACGTGAAGTAACTGCGCATCCGGGCGTCGACCTCGGGGCTCTGATGGGAGAAGCCACTGAAGGGGTTGCTGCCCAGGATGAAGCGGCTCACGTCCACGTTACCCAGGATGACGGTATCCATGCCAGCCTCCGACTCCCCACGGCACCATTAGAGGGCTATTCCGGCTGGGCAGCCGGGTTCCTTCGGGCGTAGGTGACGGCATCGGCCGGAACGAACCCCCTGGCGGTCAGGTGGAGGTGGCCCGATGAAGTGCCCGAGCTGCGGTACGCGCTGGAAGCACGCCGATGGCATGATGTGTGGCTGCGGCTACCAGTTCGTGTTCGACCCCAAGACCGAAGGCCTGGCCGACGGGCGATTCGCCGCTGCTCTCCGCCGGGCCAGCGCCAATGGCACGCGCTACTTCACCGCCAATCAGCTCTACTCGGAGTTCGCACGGCGCAGCCGGACCTCCGCGGTGGGTCCCTTCGTGGCGGCGGGCCTGGCGTCGCTGCTTCTCATCGGAGCCCTGCTCTACCAGCGATGGGGCCTGGCGGCGGTGGGAGCCCTGTTCACCCTCCTGCTCGTTGGCGTTGGCGTGGGGTGCCTGCGCTCCAGGCCCATCCCCAAGGAGAGGTTCGACCAGCTGCTTGCGAGATGGGTCGCCGCCAAGGGACACCCCGACCGGCTCATCACGACCCCGCGCCTCGACACGCCGCCGCCCCGGTGGGCGGAGCATGACATGTACGACTACGGCGTGCGGTGCATTCTGCTAGTCGACCGGCCCGAGATCGTTGACCTTCTGGTGCTCAACGGCCTACACGCCCAGGAGGGGGCCTTGGTGCTGTCCATGGATGGCTACCCCCAGTACCTCACCGATCGGGCGGAGGGTCTTCTGGCTCAGTACCCCGACCTGCCGGTGTACCTCCTCCACGATGCCACCTCCGCGGGCATTGCCGCTGCCCAGCGATTCCACGCCAGGCCCTCCCTGCCCGTTGAGCCCGAGCGTGTGATCGACCTAGGTCTCTACCCGTCGGACACTCGCCACTTCCGCCGCCTCAAGCAGCTCGGCCTGGGCAGCGGGAACGAGCAGGCACCCCTCGATCTTCTGCCCTACCCCACCCTCCAGCGGGCCACCCATGTCGCCCTCGCGGCGGGCGTTCCCATCGCCGTGCTAGCCATGCGACAAGCCGCCGGAGTCGGCGGAACGGGCGGTGACGGCGCGACCTTCCACGACTCCGACACCCGTGGCGGGTGGGACGATGTGAGTGACTTCGGGTAGATCGGGAGCGCCAGCGCTCGATGCTGTACGGATTCTCAGGACACACCGACGAGAAGCTCTCCATGTCCATGGCGATGGCCCTGGCCCATCGCTGCGGTGCGCCCACCGCTCACGCCTCGACGTACGGCACACTGGGCTGGGGCCGGCTGGAAGAGAGCCCGGGTGGCGCGGGGATCGCCGTCGACGGGGAGCGCGTGGCCGCCCTGGCGGGCTTCCTGACCGGCCGCGCCTCGGGCCGGACCGTGCACCACATTCTGGACGCCCATCATCGGCGCGGTGTCGATGCCTTGGGGGAGCTGGAGGGGGTCTTCGTCCTCGCCCTGATGGACCGTGATCGGGTCCACCTGGTGCGCGATCGGGCCGGGGCCCGCACATTGTACTACGGGGTCCATGGCGGCAGGCTACGCTTCGCGTGTGAGCCCAAGGGGGTGCTCGCCGACTCTTCCTTCCCCCGCCGCCTGCGTCCGGGCGCCGTGGCCCAGTACCTAACGTACAGCTTCGTGCCCGGAGCGGGTACCATGCTGGAAGACCTGCATGAGCTGCTGCCAGGTCATCGGCTGGAGTGGCACAGTGGCACCGTGCGGGTCGTGCCTTTGCCGCCGGAGCGGATCGAGCTGCCAGGACGGTCGGGCAACTGGCCGGCGGTGCTTTCGAGCACCATAGGCGACGCCGTGGAAGACCGCCGCCCCGCAGGGCAGCCCGTGGGCGCCTTCCTCTCGGGCGGCATCGACTCCAGCATCGTGGTGGCCGAGCTGGCCGCTCGTCACGACGCCCCGGTACGAACCTACTCCATACACTTCGGACCGCCCCACCTGAACGAGCTGCCCTTCGCCGCCGCCGTCGCAGAGCGGTGCCGAACCGATCACACCGAGGTGCTGATACGACCCCGGGGGTTCGCGCCGCGTCTTCGTCAGGCGATCTGGCATCTGGACGATCCCATCGGTGACCCCATCACGGTGCCGAACTTCGAGCTGGCTCGCCGGGTCTCCGGCGACGTGTCACACGTCTTCAACGGCGAGGGCGGCGACCCGCTGTTCGGTGGCCCGAAGAACCTGCCGATGCTCCTTCACCACTGGTACGGTGGCCCCGGCCATGGTCCGGGACACCGCGAGCGGGCGTATCTCGAATCATACCGGCGCGGCTACTCCGAGCTGGAGCAGCTCCTGACGCCCGAGATCCTCGCCGGGGTCGACACGGAGCGGGATCTCGAGGGCCCGCTCCAACCCTTCCTTTCCGGCCCGGGGGAGCCGAGCATGCTCCATCGCCTGCTCAGGGCCAACACCAAGCTCAAGGGGGCGCACCTAATCCTCCCCAAGGTGGATCGCATGATGGCGGCCCATGGCCTCGTGCCTCTTTCGCCCCTGTTCGATGAGAGGCTCATCGCCCTCAGTCTGGCCATGCCCCCGGAGTGCAAGCTGCGAGCGGGTGTGGAGAAGGTCGTCCTGAAGGAAGCCTACCGGGGCCGCTTGCCCCGGGAGGTGGTCGACCGCCCCAAGAGCGGCATGCGTGTGCCCGTGCGTGCGTGGTTCCGCAGGGAGCTCAGGCGCTATGCCCGGTCGGTTCTGAGCTCGAAGGCCCTCGCGGCGGCCGGGATCTTCCGGCCCGAGCGGGTGGCCCAATGGCTTCGGTACGATACCGAGGAGCACGAGAGCCGGTATGGGCTCTGGCTCTGGATGCTGCTGACCTTCGAGCTTTGGCGCCGTATCGTCCTCGAGGGTGAGGCAGCGTGATCGAGCCGCTCCTGAGCCCATGGACGGGCGGCCTCTGCGTCCTCGGCTATGCGGGCCTGATGATCGCCCTCGCCCTCCTATGGGGACGACGCTCGGGCGATGACAAAGACTCATTCCTCCTCGCCTCCCGGGGCGTTGGCGTGGGCTCGGGCGCACTTTCCATCGCCGCTACCTGGATCTGGGCCCCGGCCCTTTTCCTGTCGGCCCAGAAGGCGTACACCGAGGGGGTTGCGGGCCTGTTCTGGTTCACCGCCCCCAACGTGCTGTGCCTGATCCTCTTCGCGTGGTTCGCGCGTCGCGCGAGGCGACTGGCGCCCCGGGGCTTCACCCTGTCGGCGTTCATGCGTGACCGGCATGGCGCGGCGGTCCACGGCGCCTACGTGGTCGAGCTGGTGGGGTTGTCGACATGCTCCTTTGGTGTGCAGCTTCTGGCGGGAGGAGGCGTCATCGCCGCCTTGACGGGGCTTCCCTACCTAGGCGTGACCGCCGCCATGGCCCTCGCCGCCCTGGCCTACTCCGTCGTCTCCGGCTTGCGGGCATCGGTCATCACCGACGTGGCCCAGATGCTGCTGATCCTGACGGTCAGCGCGGGTGTGGTTCCTTGGGCCGTGAGCCGAGCGGGCGGGCTCGACGCTGTGATCGCCGGCCTGGGTGGAGTCACGGGCCAGTACGGGTCACCCTTTTCGAGTGCGTCGGCACCCCTGGCCTTGTCCTTCGGCTTGCCGGTGACTATCGGCCTCCTATCGGGGCCGTTCGGGGACCAGGCCTTCTGGCAGCGGGCCTTCGCGATGCGGGAGAGCGCCGTGGCCCCGGCCTTTGTCTGGGGCGCCCTGCTGTTCGCCGTGGTACCTCTCACCCTGTCGCTCCTGGGCTTCTCGGCGGCGGGCATGGGGCTGATCGTGGAAGATCCGTCTCGGGTGAACGTGGCTGTGGTCGCGGAGCTGCTGCCCCGCTGGGCGCTGGTGCCCTTCGTGATCATGCTGCTGTCGGGTCTCTCGTCGACGCTGGACTCCTGCCTCTGCGCCGTTTCATCCATCGCCGGTCACGACCCGGCCCGGGCGCCAAGGAGCCATGGCTGGCGCCGCCGAGCCCTGGTGGCCATGACGGTTCTGGCCGCGGGGGCGTGGGGCCTGGCCGCCGTTCCCGGCCTGACGGTGCTGCACCTGTTCCTGTTCTACGGGATCCTCCGCGCGTCCACCCTCTTGCCGACTGTCCTCACCCTTTTGGGGATCGGTCTGCCCTCGCGCTGGGTCTTCTGGGGCATCGTGGGGTCCATGGGTGTCGGGCTGCCCGTATTCGCCCATGGGAACCTATCGGGCAGCACCACCGGGATTGTGGCGGGGGCCCTGGCGGGCATGCTACCCGCGGGCCTCGTGCCGCTCTTGGCACGGTCGCTGGACCGGCGCACCGGCGGGCCTCGGGCCTGAACCGGCCCTGGCCGCGGGCGTTAGTGGAGTGGCCCCGAAATCTCGCGAGACCATCGGACACCAAGGGTGTCTCACTTCATAGTGGGGCGGGCGCGGGGTGGCCTAGAGATTGCGAGTGAGTTTGGATGTATCGCCTGATGGCCGTGGTCTTCCTTGCGGTCTTGCTGAGTAGCGTGGGCCTGGCCCAAGGGCCGGACGCAGCCACCGATGCCGTCCACCCCACGGGGGATGTCCCCGTCGACGAAGCGGCCGATGATGTGGCCCTTGAGTTCGCCGGAGGCTCGGTGGCGGACTTCTGCCTTGCATGGAGCGAATTCGCGGGCGTACACGTGGCTCCCCTGCGCGCCTACGAGCGCGAGCTTCCCCCGGTCAGTTGGCATCGGAAGGCTCCCCCGCCGGCGGCGGCGACATCGGAAGAGTTTGATGTCGGGATGCCCACTCGCCCCCTTGGCTTGGCCGACCCCGGCCTGGCGCTGAGTCATCCCCTCGGCTTGGCCCTCCGTCCGGGTTGGCTCCTGACCCGTCCCGATAGAGCCGAGGCCATCCAGCCGCGGGCGCTCATCCAGAGCCGGGACGGCGAAGTCATCCCCTTCATCGACTACCGGGCCAATCCCATCACCCTGGCGGCCCTCCGTGAGCAGCTCGTCGCGTACGCCCGGCTCCCCATACTTGTGGAGGCTGGGGTGGAGCTGCCGGGTCAGCGCTTGCCCGTGTACGCGGAGGGAATTCAGGTGGCGGAGGTCATCCGGGCCATGGCCGACTCGGCGGGCCTCGTCGCCGTGCCCGTCCAGGTGGGATTCGACCTGGAGGCCGACTTCGACCGCTACCTCGCCTGCATGTCCGATGACGAGATCGTGGCCCAAAGTCGGCTCCTGGAAGACTGGGCGGACCTGACACCGGACCAGAAGCACGCCCTGCTCGACACCCTCCTGGCCCAGTACAAGCGTCTGGGCGAGCCGCGGCGGGCGGAGATGCGTGCGGCCATCGCCGCGGTGATCGAGGACCTGAGCCAGCGCCTTCAGGTGATGGATCCAGACGAGGCCCAGGCCCTGTCGGCCTCCCTCGAGAGCCTCCAGAGCGACCTAGCCGACTGGTACGGCGAGCTGGACCCCGAGGACCAGGGCGAGCTGTCCGGCCTTTTCGGGACCATGGACCAGCTGTTCGGCGGCCCCGCGCGCTAGGGGGGCCTTACTGGAGCTTGGTGTCGTTGATGTACAGCCCGAAGTCGCAGCCCAGGTTGTTGGCTGCCGTGCGGCACATGATCATCCGCTCCAGGAAGATCTCGAAGTACTCCATGACCGACCCCTTGCCCGTGTCGATGGCTATCTCCAGATCGATCTTGTGAGCGGAAGCATCCACCCTCAGGTAGGATGACTTGGCGGCATCGTTGATGCGGTCGTGGATGTCGAACTCGGCCTGGGCCCTGACCCGGGTGTAGTGCACGTCGGACTTGTCCGCCAGAGTCACCGCGGCGGCGATGTCCAAGGTCGGAACCAGCTCCAGGGTCTCGTGGTGGGCGATGGAGGTACACACATCGGCCACCTCTTCGGCGGGCATACCCCGGCGTCCGAGCAGCTCGAAGGCCAGGATGGCGCCCGCCAGAGTGTGCCCCTGCCGGCCCATGAAGTTGCCCACATCGTGCAGCAGCCCGGCGATCCGGGCCAGCTCGCACCTCCGCGGCGATGCCCCCAGCTCCTCCAGCACCGAGCCCGCGATCCTGGATACCAATCCCGTGTGCCTCAGCCCATGCTCGGTGTACCCGATCTGCTCCAGTAGCGTGTCGGACTTCTCTACGTACGTCCGTACTTCGGGGTCCTCGAGCAGCTCCTGGGCGGTTACGAGCTGGGTCTCGTCGGGCATGTGCGTCACTCCTCGTCGGGCTCTCGGCGGGCGTACTCCGCGGCCATCGCCGCGAAGGTGCCGCCGGCGATGCTCTCGCGGATCCGGGCCATCAGCGCCCCGTAGTGGTAGAGGTTGTGTATCGCCAGCAGCCGGCAGCCGAGGATCTCCTTGGACCGAACCAAGTGGGCCAGGTACGCCGCTGGATACCGGGTGCAGGCCTCACATCCGCAACCGGGATCGAGAGGGGAGTCCTCCTCGCGCCACTTGGCATTGCGGAGCTGCACGGTGGAGTGGCCCACATACGCCGTCCCGTGGCGCGCCAGCCGGGTGGGCAGAACGCAGTCGAACATGTCCACCCCGCACGCCACGGCGGTGACGATGTCGGCGGGGGTGCCCACGCCCATGAGGTACCGGGGCCTGTCCTCCGGCAGCGCGCCGGCGCAGCCCGGCAGGATCCCGGCCGTGACCGCCGGGGGCTCGCCGAAGGAGAGGCCGCCGATGGCGTACCCGTCGAAGGACAGCGCCGATAGCCGCTCCGAGCTGAGCCGCCTCAGGTCCTCCTCGAACCCGCCCTGCTGGATCCCGAAGAGCAGCCGATGGGGAGCATCGAGGTGGCGTCGGTCCCGTTCGGCGCATGCCCGCTCGGCCCAGCGATCCGAGCGATCCACCGCGTCCCGTGTGGCCTGGCGGTCGGCGCCCCACGGCACGGGCTGATCGAGGGGCATCAAGATGTCCGAGCCCAGGCGGTCCTCGATCTCGATCACCCGCTCGGGCGTGAGCCGAACCGCGTCGCCCGTGGCGGGGTCGTTGAAGGTGACGCCGTCCTCGTCGATACGCCGGCGTGCCTCCAGGCTGAACACCTGGTATCCGCCCGAGTCGGTAAGGATGGAGCCCTCCCATCCCATGAACCGATGGAGGCCGCCCAGCTCGCCGATGAGGCCATCTCCGGGCCTGACCGAGAGGTGGTACGCGTTGCCCAGAATGAGGCCATAGCCCAGGCCCCCTAGCTCGCCCACGGTGATCGCCTTGACCGTTCCCAGGGTGCCGACGGGCATGAAGACCGGGGTCCTCACCTCGCCCCTGGGCAGCTTCAGAGTCCCCGTGCGTCCGCCGCTCTGGCCGCATGTCGCGTCCACCGTGAATAGGGTATCGCTCACGGCTCTTCCATCTCCTGCCGGAGCTCGCGCAGAGTCTCGAGCAACTCGGCGAAGTGGTCTTTCCAGGGCGCCTCGAAGGTCATGATCTCCTCGGTGGTGGGATGGCGGAAGCTCAGCCGGCGTGCGTGGAGGGCCTGGCCGGGCATACGCTCGACAACATCGCCGATGCCCGAGTCCCAGTCGCGGGGCTTGATCTCCGAAGGTCGTGCCTTGCCCCTGCCGTACTGGGGATCGCCCACCACCGAGTGCCCGATGTGGTTGAGGTGAACGCGGATCTGGTGGGTCCGCCCGGTTTCGATGTCCACCTCCAGCAGCGACATGCCGGGGTAGGTCTCGAGGGTCCTGTAGCTCGACAGGGCGTGGCGGCCCCGGCGCGACTCCTCGACGACGGCCATCTTCTTCCGGTCCACCGGATGCCGACCGATGGGAGCGTTCACCACGCCTTCCTCGGGCTGGGGGTGACCGTAGCAGACCGCATGGTATGTCTTGTCCACCTGCCGGAGCCGGATCTGCTCCGAGAGCTCGGTATGGGCGAACTCGCTCTTGGCGACCATGATCACGCCCGTCGTGTCTTTGTCCAGGCGGTGGACCAGTCCCGGACGGCCGATGACCCCGGTGCTCTTCATCTTGGGGCAATGGGCCACCAGTCCGTTCACCAGCGTTCCCCGATCGATGCCGGGCGCCGGATGGAC
The DNA here is from genome assembly GCA_014730065.1 of Armatimonadia bacterium. Lineage (GTDB taxonomy): Bacteria > Armatimonadota > Zipacnadia > UBA1398 > UBA1398 > UBA1398. Next base: position 18,953 of record WJIW01000034.1, read on the forward strand.
GATGAGGTTCGCTTGCTTGTTGAGGACGATGAGCTCGTCATCCTCGTACAGGATGTCCAGGGGGATGTCCTCGGGGATGATGTCCGTCTCGACCTCGGTCTCGGGCCCGATGTCGACCCGGACCACATCGCCGCGCTTAAGGCGGTAGGACGCACGCTCCAGGGAGCCGTGGACGGTGATCTCCCCCGTCTCGATGGCCCGCTGGATCCGGCTGCGAGAGATGTGGGGGACGAGCTGACTGACGAACTTATCCAGCCGCTCGCCCTTGGCCTCCCGGACGGCTAGCTCAAGGGATGCGGTCGGTTCCATCTTCGTCACCCTCGGCGCTCTCCGGCTCGTGCTCGGCGCTGGGCTCCGCCTTGTCGTCGGCCTCGGCGTCTGGCTCGTCGTACTCCTCCGGTGGGGGTACGTAATCGGCGTCATCGTCCCAGTACTGGCCCGGACCTTGCGGGGTGCCGCGAAGCGCCTCCTGCTTACTGAATGGGAACCGCCTGGCGATGGCGGGGTAGCCCGCCGCGCCCAGGACCACACCCACGGCATAGATGATCGTTCCGGCGACCGAGCCGTGGCCCTCTCGCCAGAGCCAGTAGAAGAAGAAGGCCATGACCGGCACCGTCCCCAGGGTGAAGGCAGGCACGGCGCGCAGATCAACCCGATCTCCGAAGGTACACCTCCGGCAGGCGATCAGAGCCGTGGCCGCGGCCACGACCGCGGCCAGGGAGCCGAGCTGGGCCTGGGTCACGGCGTTGATGATGGGCAGGTCGGCCATGCCAGGAACGGCCTCGGCGGTGGACCAGGCCGGGACCTCGGCGTAGTAGCGGAACCAGTCGGTGACGATGCGGGTGATCGAGTACAGCACCAGCCACCACAGGAAGACCTGGCCATTCCAGCGGCGGCGCCGCAGGAAGAGCCACAGCAGGATGCCCATAGCGGCCAAGTTCAGCAGCATGTCGTAGATCTGGGCCGGATGGCTCGGGGGCGTCAGCTCATTCAGGTTGCCGGGGTACACGGGGAACTGGCACGCCCATGCCAGCCCCTCGGCGGGATGCCCGTGGCAGCAGCCGTTCAGGAAACAGCCCATCTTGGTGATGGCGTACCCCAGGGCGAGCACGGGAGCGATGTGATCGGCCAGGGCGCCGTACGAGATGCGCATGCGTCGGGCGCAGAACAGCCCGCCGATCATGGCTCCGATCACGCCCCCGTGGAAGGCCAGTCCGCCCTTCCAGATGTACAGGGCCTCGATGGCCGGAGTAGGGGACTCGCCGAAGTAGTCTCCCAGGTTCAGGAGAACGTACAGGAGCCGCGCGCCCACCACGCCCGACAGTAGCATGATCAGGACCACGTCGATGGAGTGATCGGGCGGCATCAGCTTGGTGCGGGCCACCAGGCGCCAGAGCCCGATGAAGGCGGCGATGAAGGCCAGGGCGAGCATGGTCCCGTAGGCGTGGATCGGGAAGGGGCCCACGGCCGTCCCGCCGATCTCGAACCCCGGTATCTCGAAGAGCACCGAATGCATTCACTCGTCCCCTTGCTCGGAGTCGGCGTGGGCCGCCTCGCGCTCCTCGGCAGCCTCCACCTCCTCCACCTTCCGCTGGATCAGCTTCTCCTCGATCCGCGACGCCCGGATGATAGCATACCCCACCAGGATGGCTCCCACCACGACGGCGGCGTCGGCCACATTAAACTGGGGCCACCAGCCCACGTCGATGAAGTCCACCACTCCCCTGGGACGCAGCAGCCGGTCGAACAGGTTCCCCAGGGCACCGCCCACCACTAGCCCGAGCCCGGCCAGGTAGGTGGGCCACCCGAAGCGACCAAGCAGACCCGCCATCAGCACGATGACGATGGTCACGATGGCGATGCCGGAGACCAGCTCCGGGTGGTCCGAAAGCATGCCCCAGGCGATCCCGGGGTTGTACACGTGGGAGAGCCAGAGGTACCCGTCGATTACGGTTACGGTCTGCCGGCCCTCGGGCACTTCGGCTATTACCAGCTCCTTGGTGAACTGGTCGGCGACGAGGCAGGTGATGCCAAGGCTCAGGAAGATGACGACCCGCTGCCACCGGGCCAGGGGCTCGAAGATGGGCCGGTACTCGGCCAGGTCCACCTCGATGTAATCCTCCGACGGCCGGTCGTCCGCGCCGCGGGGGTCGTTGTCCATGCTCGGAGACGGTTGGCTCGCCAAGGGTGATCGCCCGATCCGCGGGCGCGGAGACCGCCTGGCCCCCGCGCCCGCTCGAGTGCTACTCCTCCGGAGCGCCCGTCACGGCACGCACGCACCGAGCGCACAGCTCCGGATGCTCGTCGCTTTGGCCCACAGACGTCTCCACGTGCCAGCACCGAGGGCATTTCTCGCCTTCGGCCTGCTCCACCAGGAAGTCCACTCCGCCCAGCTCGTCGGTGGAGAGAGTCACATCGCCACCGGCCCGGCCCTCGTGGACCTCGGAGCCCGAGAGGATCAGGAACTCCGCCAGTGGCGTGCCCTGCTCCTCGATGCCGCGAGCCACCTCGACCACCTGCTGGGGCGCGTGGATGGTGATCCGGCCATCGAGGGGCTTCTTGAAGAGCTTCTCCGAACGGGCCTTCTCGATGGCGCGGTACGCCTCGGCGCGCAGTGTCTCCAGCACCTCGAAGCGCTCGAGCAGATCCTCGTTCATCCACTCGCTCCGTACCGACGGCCACTCCCCGAGTTGGACGGTCGGCAGCTCGTCGGTCTTGAACCGATGCTCCCAGATCTCCTCACAGGTGAAGGTCAGCACCGGCGCGAGCATCAGCGTCAGGCTCCGCAGGATGTGATCCATCGCCGTCTGGGCCGACCGGCGGGCCCGCCAATCATCGGCGGACGCATAGAGCCGGTCTTTGGTCATGTCCATGTACAGAGTCGACAGCTCCGTCTCGCAGAAGCCGTGGATCTCCTGGACGGCGTGGTGGAAGTCCCACTCCTCCATGCGCCGGGTGGCCGATTCGATCAGGCGGCCCAGTTTGCCCAGGGCCCATTGATCCAAGGGCAGCATGTCGGCGTAAGGCACCGCGTCGGCCTCGGGATCGAAGTCCGAGAGATTGCCCAGGAGGAACCGGCATGTGTTCCGGATCGACCGGTACGTCTTCGAGACCTGATCGAAGAGCTCAGCGGAGCAGTGCAGGTCTCGCTTGAAGTCCACGGTCGCGACCCAGAGCCGGATGATGTCGGCGCCACGACTGGACGCCACCTCCAAGGGGTCGATCACATTCCCGATGGACTTGGACATCTTGCGGCCCATCTCATCGACCACGAACCCGTGGGTCACGCACGTCTTGTACGGCGGCACCTGGCGCGTGGCCATCGAGGTGAGCAGCGAGCTTTGGAACCAGCCGCGGTGCTGGTCCGAGCCCTCGATGTACAGGTCACTGGGGAAGCCCAGCTCGTCGCTGCGCTCCAGGACGCCGGCCCAGCTCGTGCCCGAGTCGAACCACACGTCCATGATGTCCATCTCCTTGCGGAGCTGGTCGGCGCCACGGTCGCAGGCGGGGCACTTAAAACTGTCGGGCAGCAGCTCCTCGGCCGGCAGCGCGAACCACGCATCCGACCCTCCCTGGCGGACCTTCTCCACCACCGAGTCGAAGGTCTCTTGGGAGTAGACGATCTCGCCGCATCCCCCGCAGAAGAAGATGGGGATGGGCACGCCCCAGACCCGCTGGCGCGAGATGCACCAATCGGGGCGGCTCTCCATCATGCCCGCGATCCGCTGCTGGCCCTCGGCGGGGACCCAGGTCACCCGGTCCAGTGCCTGCAAGGCCGGCTGGCGGAGCTTCTCCATGTCGATGAACCACTGCTCGGTGCACCGGAAGAGCACCGGGTCCTTGCCGCGCCAGCAGTGGGGGTACGGATGCCGCAGGGCGTCGAGCTTGATGAGGAAGCCGTTCTCCTTCAGCCATGCGGGGATGTCCTCATTGGCCTTCTCCCAATGAAGCCCCGCGAACTGGCCCGCTTCGTCGGTGAGGCAGCCGTCATCGCCCATGGGCGAGATGATCGGCAGGCCGTACTGCCGGCCCACGATGAAGTCTTCCTCGCCGTGGCCGGGCGCGGTGTGCACGCAGCCGGTGCCGTCCTCCATGGTCACGTGGGTGCCCAGGATGATGGGCGACTCGCGGTCCAGGAAGGGGTGACGGGTATTGCGGCCCTCCAGCTCCTCGCCCCGGAACCGGCCCACGATGTCGAACACCTCGTAGCCCAGCTCCTCGCGGAGCGCTTCGAACCGCCCCTCGCCGATGAGCAGGTACTCGCCCTGCTCCGGGCAGCCCGCCACATCGCCCTTGGCGAAAACCAGGACGTACTTCTCCGTCGGGTGGAGGCACACGGCCATATTGCCCGGCAGGGTCCATGGCGTGGTGGTCCAGATGGGCACGGAGATCTGGTCCGACTCGCTCAGCCCCGATCCGAGGGCCTGGAGATCATCGGCCCACGGGAAGCGCACGGTGATGGCCGGGGACTCGATGTCGTGATACTCGATCTCGGCATCGGCCAGCGCCGTGCGGCTCAGGACCGACCAGTACACGGGCCGGAAGCCCCGGTAGATCATCCCACCCAGGGCGATCTCCCCGAAGACCTGGAGCTGGCGCGCCTCGTACTCGGGATCCAGGGTGACGTAACGATTCTCCCAGTCACCGCGGACGCCCATGCGCCGGAACTGCTCGGTCTGCTTGTCCACGTACTGGAGGGCGAAGTCGCGGCAGCGGCCGCGCCACTCCACGGGGTCCATCTGACCTCGGTCGAGGCCCGTCTCGGTCATGACCCGGTGCTCGAGCGGCAGCCCGTGGGTATCGAAGCCAGGCACGTAAGGGCAGTCGTACCCGCGCAGCGTCTTGTACTTGACGACCATGTCCTTGAGGATCTTGTTCTGCGCCGTGCCGATGTGGATGTCCCCATTGCTGTATGGGGGGCCGTCGTGGAGCACGTATCGAGGACGGCCGGCGCAGCGCTCACGGACGAGTCGGTAGATATCGAGCTGGTTCCATGTCTCGATAATCCGCGGCTCACGCTCCGGAAGGTTGGCCCGCATTGGGAAGTCGGTCTTGGGTAACTGCAGAGTGCCTTGGTAGTCCTTTGACATTCGGGTCCTCCTCTCCGGCATTCGCCGCGAAAATGGGGCACCCAAGCACAGAAACGGGAGCCCGCCATGCGGCTGGGCTCCCTCGCTTCGAGCACCCGCTGCTTCGGAGAGGAAATATACGCCGGGCATGGGCCAGGGTCAACCGGAGCGGCATCGCCGTAGGCCGTTGGTAGGAGCGCCCACACGCGCCGCCGGAGGATCCCGGACGGGCCGCGCTGGCACAGGCCTTCGCAGGGGGTAGGCCCTGGCCGGGCCGCGACCGGGTCTCAACCAAGCAGGGACCGCCTCCATCGCCCGGAATAGGGCCCCACCTGAACCCGCAACCAGGAGGCCTACCATGGAGCTAATCGGAGACGAACATGCCAGCCTCGAACCCCTCAAGGGCAGAACCATCGCCGTCCTCGGATACGGCAACCAAGGCCGTGCCCAGGGCCTGAACCTGCGCGATACCGGCATGACGGTCATCGTGGGCAACCGGGACGACGAGTACCGCCAGCAGGCCATCGATGATGGCTTCCAGCCCATGGACATCGCCGACGCCGCCCGGCAGGGAGACGTGCTGCTGGTCCTCACCACCGATGAGAGCCAGCCGCGCATCTGGGATTCGGAGATCGCCCCGGGCATCGAGGCGGGCAACTGCCTGGTTTGGGGCAGCGGCTACAACGTGGGCTACGGGCTGCTGGACCTGCCGGAGGACGCTGACGTCATCATGGTGGCGCCGCGCATGGTGGGCGAGAACGTCCGGGCGCTGTACGAGCAGGGCAGCGGCGCCATCGCCCAGTTCGCCATCCACCAGGACGCCACGGGTAGGGCTCGTGACATGGCCCTAGCCCTATGCAAGGGCATCGGCCTTACCCGGGGCGGGGTCTTCGAGTCATCCTTCCGGGAGGAAGCCGAGCTGGACCTGTTCGCCGAGCAGGTGGTTTGGGCGGGGCTAACGGCATGGCTCGTGGAGTGCTTCGAGATAGGGGTGGAGATGGGGTTCTCACCCGAGCTGCTGGTCATGGAGCTGTACGCCTCGGGCGAGGCGGCGGAGATTGTGGGGCTGATGGCGGAGATGGGGTTCTTCCGCCAGATGAGCGTACACTCCACCACCAGCCAGTACGGCACCCTGTCTCGGGGCCCCGAGATCCTAAGTGACGAGATGCGAGCCAAGGGCCGAGAGCTTTTCAGGCGGGACATCCGGGGCGGCGCCTTCGTGGAGGAGTGGAGCCGGGAGCAAGCCGGGGGGTCCCAGCGCCTGAAGGCCCTCAAGGAGAGGGCCCTTCAGCACCCCATGAGCCAGGCCGAGGTGAAGGTCATCGAAGCCATCCGAAGGGCGCACGGGCTGGAGCGCTAGGCGCTAGTCTTCCTCGTCCTCCTCGGCGCTTGCCTCGGGCGACCGGGGATCGAGCAACCCATCGACCTCGCCCTTGATGGTGTCTCGGACGCCGTCGATGTCGCTCCGGACCTCATCATGGATCTTCTTGGCCTGGGCCGCCCCGCTGCCGAGGCTCTTCATCAGGCCGCTCATCTTCGCGCCGCCGAAGAGCAGCACGATGACGCCGGCGATGATGAGCAGCTCGGGACCACCGAGGGTGAAGGCGAGGGGGAGAGATCCGGTGTAGGGCATGGTGAGCTCCTATACAGACTGGGCAACTACATTGAAGCGTTCGCGGCGACTAGCGAGGGGTCCTCTCGAACACCGGCCGACGCTGCTAGCGGCGATCCACCAGTACGACCATGGAGCGGTCGCATTCGGCGCCCTGGTACAGTAGCCGGCAGTCGAAGGCCAGGCTGGGGTGACCCTGGCCCATTACTGGGTTGCCGGCGGTGAAGCGCAGCCGGACTTCCAGGTGCTCCCGCTCACCGGGCTCACGCTCTGGGTCGTACCCCACCGCGCCATCGATCGTGCCGAGGGCAGCGCCCTCCTCGGACGTCAGGGCGAGCTCGTCCAGGTGCCGGTGAATGTTCAGGGAAGGCAGCACCAGCACCGCACTGCCGGGCACGATGTCCACGGCCACGGGGAGATCCAAGGCCAATCGGAACCCCGAGATGTCCGACGGCGAAGCATTGCCGATAGACACGCGCAGAAGCGCCTCTCCGTCGGAACCGACTACGGCCGTCTGCTGGAAGTCTCCGGTCGCTCCTCGGGCATCGGCGTGGATCTCGCCCATGCGCCGGAACACGTCCCGGTTCGCGTCACCCACCGACAGGGTCCGCTCCAAGGGCACGGCATCGCCATCGACGACACGGAGGAGGCCTACGTCGATGGGGTTGTTGACGCTCAGCGACTCGACCACCGCGGCGTACTCGCCGGCCGAAGCCACAGGCTGGCCGTCGATGGACTGGATCAGATCCCAGATGCGCAGGCCGGAACGGGCGGCGGGCCCGTGGCTCAGGACGGTGGAGACGAAGACACCCTCGGGGAACTGGCCCGTCTCCTCCTTCAGCGCGGCAGCCACCTGTTGGGAGCGAGCCGAGGGCAGCGACTCCCACGTCTCGCGCACCATGGCGCCCAGGTACGGATGCGGCTCTGAAGGCAGCGGCAGTGGGTCGCCCGACTCGATGCCCGCCAGGGCGTACTCCAAGGTGGTACTGATGGTGGCCGCCGGCACGCTCATGGCGAGCCCGGCCCCCGACTTCACGCCCCAGTGCAGGCCCACCACCCGGCCGCGGCCGTCGAGCAGTGGGCTGCCCGAGGAGCCGGGTCCGAGGAGCACCTTGGTGCGGATACACTCCCGGTAGGCTCCGTGGGCCGGCGGATCGTCGGTGGATTGGTAGACAGGCGGGCCGGCCACCACGCCGGGCGCCAGTCCGGTGAGGGTCCCCGCATCATAGCCCACGGTCCACACCGCCTCCCCCGGCGCGGGCAGCTCGTCGGCCAGGGGCAGCGTTACCTGCGGAGGCCGGTCGGGCAGCAGCACGGCCACATCGGTCGCCGTGTTCGCGGTCACCAGCCGGCAGGTGGTGGCTTGGTCTTCCATCAGAACCTGGATGGCGCCCTGCCAGTCGATGACCACATGGGCGTTGGTGATGTACACCCCCCCCTCGGCGGCGAAGGCCGTCCCCTTCAGCCGACCTTCAACCAGTACCGATCCGATGGCGGGCGACACCTGGGCGTATAGATCGGAGAGGGCCGGATCGCCAGCGGGGGCCGGCTGGGCCGAGGCGGACGAGATCAGGATGATCGCTAGGATGGCAATGGCCGAGCCCCGAGCTATGCCCATCATGTCACCAGCGAGTTCGTCCGCCGGAGGCGCATGGAGAGCATGCGGGCCAGTCGGCGCAGGATCAGGCTCGCGGCGGTGGGATGGTCGGTGAGCATCTGCTCGAAAGCCTCTCGGGGCAGGCGGGCGAACCGGCAGCGGCCCCGGGCGATGGCGCTCGCTGACCGCGGCCCCTTGTCGAGCAGGGCCATCTCGCCCACGATCCAGCCGTTACGGATCTCGGCCAAGGTACGCTCGTCCTCGCCGTCCTCATCGCCTTGCCGGAGCACGCGGACCGACCCCTCGAGGATGAAGTAGGCGGAGTCGCCTGGGTCGCCCTCCTCGAAGACGGGCTTGCCATCCATCACGACCCGCTCCTCGAGCATCTCGCTCACCAGGCCGCGCTGGGCTTCGTCCAGGTCCTTGAGGGTGTCGATCCCAAACAACTCGTCGGGCCGTATCACCGCGAGCCTCCTCTCCCCCGCTCATGTGGTTCTCGCCCGCGCGTGAAGGCCCCTCTCACGGAGGAGCGGCTACGGGCTAAGGGGAACGCCACCGCCGGCCGAGGCCGGCGTCTCGGAGCCCAGAGGACGAGTCCATGCCGCGCAGCACATCAGCCAAGCCGAAGGGGCAGCCCCGGCTGCCCGCCGTTCTGGCGATCATCGCCATCAACTTCGGCCTCCTCCTGGCCACCAGCCTGACCGGCCTGGTTCCAGGGCTGCTATCCCTGCAGCCCCGCTTGGTGGTGGAGGGCCAGGTTTGGCGGCTCCTGACCTACGCCTGGATCCACGGGGGCTGGGGGCATTTCATCGGCAACATGATGGTCCTCGCCCCCTTCGCCGTGTTCCTGGAGTACCGCTATGGCCGGCCTCAGTTCGTCGGCTTGTACATTGCCTCATGCGTTCTCGTCGGGGCCTTCCTCACCTTGATCGGTCAGGCCGCCGTGGGGGCCAGCGGGGCCTTGTGCGCCATGGCCATGCTCGCCGTGCTCGAGCTTCTCGCTGGCGAGAGCCGGTCGGTGTGGGTCATCATCCCCGAGCTGATCCTGGGCGCGGCGGTGGTCCTGCTGTGGCTTCTGCCCGCCATGTGGGGGGACCTCATGGGCCTGTTCCAGCGGGACGGGATCTCGCACTGGGGCCATCTCGCGGGCTTCGCAACGGGCTTCGTCTTCTTCAGGATCATGCGCGCCGGAAAGAGCAGGCGATCCTCGCGGCGAACCAAGAAGCGTTCGTGATCATCGGAAGGGGAAAGCCCGTGAGCAGCGTTCTAATCACACTTCAGGAGGGCCCGTACGGCTCGGAGATGCCCTTCACCGCCCTTAAGCTCGCCGGGACGATCCTGGAGGAGCACCCGGGGACGGCCGTGCGCCTCTTCCTCGTCTCGGATGCGGTAGGATGCGCCATCGAGCAGCAGACGCCGCCCGAGGGCTGGCCGAACATCGGCGAGATGCTACGGGAGGTCATCGGCCGGGGCGCCGAGGTCAAGCTCTGCGTGACCTGCATCAAGGCGCGCGGGCTGGCGTATGTGCCGCTCATCGCCGGCGCCGAGGTGGGGAACATGTCCGACTTCGCCCGCTGGACGGTGGAGTCCGGCAAGGTCATCTCGCTATAGGCTGACTACGGCTCCTGCCCCCAGATCACCACATCCGACGCGCGCTCCGGCGGGTCGACGGTGAGGGACGCGATCTCGCCATCGCGTACGCTCGCCTGGATGACGGTCTGCCTGGGCGCGTGGAGCTTGAAGTCGGCATCCCAGCCCTCGGGCCAGGCGGGTAGCAGGTAGACGGTGTCCCCATCGACCTGCATCAGCAGCGACTGAACCGCCTTGAGCAGCACGCCGCCGTGATCCTGATCGGGCACCCAGTCGTAGTTGGGGCCCCAGAAGGCGGGGAAGCGTGAGCCCGAGTGCCACGAGCGGGCCCGCTGGACGATGTTGTCCCGCGCCTCCTCCTCAAGCCCCAGGTAGGCCATGAAGATGTCGTCCTGCCGCCAGCCCGAGGCGCCGCGATCCCACCGGTGATGCAGGGCGTTGATGCCCCACTCCAGGTGAGGATTGCCCACGGCCACGAGCCGGAAGGGATACACGGCGTACAGCTCGGGGTTCTCTACGTTCGCTTTGTGCTCGTACCGCTCCGCGGGCGCCAGGGCGAGCCCGTCGGGGGTCTCGCGCAGGGGCAGCTCGGGGAGCTTCGAGCGGAAGCTGACCCAGAAGGGCCGGTCCACCTCGTCCACGACGTCATCGGGCAGGGCGAGGATGCGGTCGGTGGTGGAGATGAGGCCCGCCAGCTCGGGCATGGGGTTGGTCGTGTCCCACCACGTCTCGAGGGCCTGGGACGGGTGCATGACCAGCTTGCCGTCATCGTCCACATCGTAGTAGTTCAGGAAGAACTCGGCGATGGCCCGGGCCACGGGTAGGGTCTTGGAGCGGGTGAACCCGTCGTCACCAGTGTACAGGGCGTAGTCGAGCATGAGGTCGACCAGCTCGGGGCCCGAGACCCACTCCCACTTGTGATATCCACTGCGCTGCAGCTTGTCCTCCCGCTCCGCGGCGGGCGCGTCGTGGCCGTAGGTATCGGGGAAGACGGCGCCCCACGGGAAGATGCACTCGGGGAAGTAGGCGCCCCGGAACCCGAAATACTCCTCCACCCGGTACTTGCACAAGGGAAAGACCTCATCCACGTACATCTCGAACAGGGGCTGGAGGAGGTCGAAGTCGCCCGAGGCGCACATGCTGATGTACGGTAGCCGGGTGTTCTGCCACCAGTAGCCGGGGCCCCACCGGCGATAGTCGGCATCGCCGTCATGGCCCTCATGGGGGACGGTGAAGATGGAGCCATTGAACTTGATGGGGTACTCGGCGCGACCCGCGCAGGCATTGATGAAGCGCTGAAGGGCGTAGCCGCGGCTGACCACGTAGGCGTCGGGCGCGCGCTCCTTGGGCTGGGCCGCTACCTCGTCGCCGCTCTGATAGAGCCTGATCCCGTCCAGCCCGATGACTGCGGCCACGTGGGTCCACTCGCCCGCGGGAAGCGTGCGGTCGGCGTTGAGGGTATCCTGGCCGGCGACGACGCGGAGCTGGCTCCCGGGGTAGGTGTCGAAAAGGAACCCATCGCCCTGGCCGGGGGTGACCTTATCGACGATGCGGCCGATCATGGCGTCGCCTTCGGGGCGTATCCATGCCTCCAGGGTCAGCTCAGCGGCCCCATCCCAACCCGCCGATCCGTCCAGCTCGCCGACGAGATCGGGGTGGCCGGAGTAGAGCTGCCCCGGGAGCTCGGCCGGCTGCTGCGCCGACGGCGTAGCTGCCAGCTCTCGCACCTGCTCGGGGCTCAGGACCTCCCCGTACACCCCGAGCCGGCCGATGTCGCCTTGGAACACGTTCCCGCCATGCTGGTCCATGCCGACGCGGAGGGCGTACTCGTTGGCCGGGTAGGCGCGCTGCACGCTGCCCTCGTTCTCGCGGAGGAAGATCCAGCTCCGATCCCAGAAGGCCCGCCACCATTCATCGTGGGCGGCGGCCCTCTGGTCGACGTCGATGGACTGGGTCTCCTCGATGGCCTGGTCCATGGCTCGGAGCCAGTCGGCGGGGTCGGACGGATGGCGCGCGAGGCAGTAGACATTGAGCCGGTGCGCGTCGGATGCCGGCGCGAGAACCGTCGCCTGGTCGACCCGCCGCCCGCCGTCCGCGGTGATCACGGCACCGAAGACTCGGTTGGCGAGGATGTCGACGAAGTCCTCGTACCCGTCCAGGCCTTGGAACTCCATGGTCTCCTTGGGCCCGAAAGACTCGGCGTTGTAGTGGTACCAGCCGACCCGGTCATCGGGGCCCTGGAGGAAGACGTCGGGCTGGACGACGGACTGAAGCGGAGAGTAGGGATCGCTCACCCGGGAGGCGGCGGCGGGGGTGTAAGGCTCGGTTCGCCACGACTCGATGTGCGCCGTCATCCGCACCGCCTGCTCGCTGCGGCTGGTGAGGTGGATGACCGGGTGGTTGGCATCGACCCAGAGCCGGAGCTCGGCGGGGTTCGGGCCATCGATGGCCACCGTCATCCTGCCGTGCCGCAGGTCCAGGGTCTGGCGGATCTCGGCGCCATCGGTGAGGGGCGAAGGGCTCAGCGATACGCGCACCTTGCCCACCTTCAGGAGGTGCCCGCCGGCGCTCCAGCTATCCAGCCGGCCGATGTAGAAGTGGACATCGCCCTCGGGGTCCGCCCACGCGTTCAGGCCGATCTCGCCGTTGCCCAGGGGCATGGAGCCATGGTGGTCTTCGCTGGGCGATTCCCAAACGACGTTGAGATCGTCCAGGGCGGCGGGAGCGTCGGCCTTGGTCGGCCCGCCAAGGGCCATGGCGGCCATGGTCATGATGGGCAGGGCGAGGGCGCGGGCGGATCGGTGGGCCATGCTTCCCCTCCTAAGGGAGCTCCATGATCTCGATGTCGCGGTACCAGGTCTCGCTGGGAGGGCCGGAGTGGACTTGCAGGCCGATGATGCCCTCCCGGGGGATCTGGGGATCCTCCTCGGTGTAGTCCACCGTCTGGTGGCCGTTCACGTAGAGGCGGATGCGGGGGCCTTCGCAGCGGATCTCGTAGTCGTTCCAACCGTCTAGGTCGACGATGTCTTTCATCATCGCCTGGTCGACGGCGACGAGCATTCCGCGGCGCGATTCGTCGTATAGGCAGCCCCAGTAGATGCCGTGGGCGTCGAAGTCGGCCTGGTACCCACTGACCTCGGAGCTACCCTCGACCCGATGGGAGCGGAACTGGATGCCGCCGTTGGCATCGACGGCTTTCACCTGCAGCCGCAGGATGAAGTCGCCGTATTCCTCGGTGGTGCACAGGAACTCGTTATGGGGGATGGGCTCCTCGAGGCTGCCGCCAACGATGGCGCCGTCCTCGATTCGGAAGGAGTCCTCCGTATCGCCCTCCCAGCCCTGGAAAGTCTCGCCATCGAAGAGGGGCACGAAGCCGAGCTCATCGGCGGCCCGCTGGGCCGCGGGATCGTCGCGCCCAGACAGAACCTCGATCAGGGTAAGCCGCAGCTCGGCATCGGCATCCTCGGCGGTCTCGATGAGGGTCTGGGTGACCGCGGTGCCCGGCATCTCCCGGACGGCGCGGAGGGCCATACGCCGCTCGGGCAGGTCGCTCGACACCAGGTACCGGCCGAGCAGATCGGCCGACGCGTCACCGCGCAAGATCATAGTCTGCCCGATGGCGGCGAGCCGGACGTGCGCGGGCATATCGGGGCTGCGCAGAGCGGCGTAGAGCGCCACCGCGTCCGCGGTGCGGCCCTCCTCGACACAGGTGTCGGCGCAGGCGATGGCGGGCCCGATGATGGCCGCGGTCTCCTCGGGTGAGCCTTCCTGCAGGCCGCGGAGGAGCACG
>WJIW01000312.1 GCA_014730065.1 Armatimonadia bacterium
GTCACACGCGATGCAGCGATACTTGTCCATCGACTTCTCCTCCGGGGATCGTGGTTATCGCCAGACTCAGCTACACACACAATCCGCCGTCGAAGGCTCGGGTCCTCCCCGAATCGGGGAGAACCCGGCCGATGTGTCGATCCCACTACGACGCGCTGGACTGCACGAAGGGAGAGATGGAGCGCAGACGCTCCACGATTGGGGGGACCTGCTCCAGGGTGTAGTCGATCTCCTCGGCTGTTGTGTACCGGCTGAGGCTGAAGCGGATGGAGCCATGGACGGCGGTGAAGGGCACGCCCATTGCCCGCAGGACGTGGGAGGGCTCCAGGGAGCCCGATGCGCACGCCGAGCCCGACGATGCCGCGATCCCCACATCGTCCATCATCAGCAGTATCGACTCGCCCTCGATGTACTCGAAGCTAGCGTTGAGGGTGTTCTTGACGCGGTTCTTGCCGTTGACCCTCACGTCGGCGCAACGGGACAGGAGGCCCTCCTCCAGCCGGTCGCGCAGGGCCTCGACCTCGTCCAGCTCATCCAGGTGCTCCAAGGCCTGCTCGGCGGCGGCGCCCAGTCCTACGATGCCGGGGACGTTCTCGGTGCCCGCGCGCTTGCCCCACTCCTGATGTCCGCCGATGATCAGGGGAGCCAGGCGGGTTCCGCGGCGAATGTACAGGGCGCCGATCCCCTTCGGAGCGTGGAACTTGTGGCCCGAGATGGAGAGCATGTCCACGGGCGTCTTCTCCATGTCGATGGGCAGCTTCCCGACGGCCTGCACGGCATCGACGTGGAGCAGGATCCCGCGCTCCTTCGTCCGCTGGGCAAGCTCCTCGATGGGGAACACGACGCCGGTCTCATTGTTGGCCCACATAATGCTCACCAGGGCGGTGTCGGGGGTCAGGGAAGCCCCAAAGGCGTCCATATCCAGCGTGCCATCGGGATGGACCGGTAGCTCGGTCATACGGTAGCCCATCTTCCCCAGGTGCTGGAACACGCCGCCCACAGCGGGGTGCTCGACCCGGGAGGTCACGATATGGCGCTTGTCGGCGCCCACCACCTCCAGGGCGCCGCGGATGGCCATGTTGTTGCTCTCCGAGCCCCCGGCGGTGAAGATAACCTCGTACGTGGTGGCACCCAGAAGCTCGGCGACCTGCTCCCTGGCCCGGTCCACATAGGGCTTCACCTGGCCACCGAAGCTATGCATGCTCGACGGGTTGCCGTACAGCTCCGTGAAGAAAGGCTGCATCGCCTCGACGACTTCGGGAGCCACCATCGTGGTAGCGTTGTTATCCAGATAGACTTTCATGGGCAGTCTCCTCGACGACCACAAGGTCCGGTGACACGTGCTCGTGGAGTTTGGTCTCGACCATGTCCTTCAGCGTGAACTGGGACACGGGGCAGTCGTGACAGGCCCCCAGGAGGGACACGATCACCCGGTCGCCCTCCACGTCGACCAGCTCCAGATCGCCCCCATCCTGTTGTAGCTGGGGTCGGATCTCGGTATCGATGGTCTCCTGTATGAGCTGGATCTTCTGGATGTTCGTCAGCTTGCGGCGCTTGGCGGGCTCGGGCTTCGTCGCTTCCTCGCCCAGAACCCTGTCCAGGATGTTCTCGATGGCGGGGACACAGCCCCCGCAGCCGCCGCCCGCCTTGGTGTAGTTGGTGATGGCCTCCACGGTGTGGCAGCCGTCATCCCGGATGGCTCGCTCGATAACCTCCTCGGTGACCCCGAAGCAGACGCAGGTCACCTCGCCCGAGAGCTTGCGCTCGCCCTCGGGCTCCTCGCCCCGGTAGCTGGCGATGGCGGCTTCGAGCGCCTCCCGGCCCATCACCGAGCAGTGCATCTTCTGCTCGGGCAGGCCGCCCAGGAATTCGGCGATGTCCTGGTTGGAGACCCGCTCGGCCTCCTCAACGGTCATCCCCTTGATGATCTCCGTGAGAGCGGAAGACGACGCGATGGCGCTCCCACACCCGAAGGTCTGGAACTTGACATCGATGATGCGCCCGTCGTCATCCAGCTTGAACATGAGCCGAAGGGCATCGCCGCACGCCAGGGAGCCTACCTCCCCCACTCCATCGGGGTTCTCGATATGTCCGATGTTCCGGGGATTCCGGAAATGCTCCATGACTTTCTCAGTGTAATCCCACATGGTTCACTATCACCTCGTGCGGGGGGGCTTGGCGCCTCGGAGCCCTGGTTAGTTAGTTTGGGCTAATTCAGCCATCAACGCCGCCAGCCCTTCGTTCCCGCGGGAATCGTAAGTTAGCCCAGGCTTCCTTTAGAATACTACACTGATTCCGTCCCGGTGGGGAGGCGCGGCCCGGTGACCTGGAACCCGAGACGGGCGGCTGGATCCAAAGGGCGGGCACAGAGGGGTTCGCCGACGCCCGCGACGGCCTCGCCGAGACGGCCTGCACCATCCGTTGGTTGGTGGAGGGTCGGGGCCCAAGCAGCTCGTCCTGAGCTGCCGGGCATTCGGGACCACTGCTTGCCGCGTCAGGGCGCACTGGGCTACAATCTCCGCAGCCACACCTGTGGCCGGCGCCTATCACGATGATGCCCAGTAGAGGGGGCAGTGATCGTGACCCGCTCGCACGGCGCGCCTCACTGGCGTGACAAAGCTCTCTTCACGCCCGGTCCGCTCACCACCAGTCGAACCGTCAAGCAGGCGATGCTCCGCGATCTCGGTTCAAGGGATGCCGAGTTCATCTCCGTGGTCGCCGACGTGCGCCGCAGGCTTCTCAACATCGCCGGCGCCGACCCCGAGGCGTACACGGCGATCCCCATGCAGGGCAGCGGTACTTTCGGGCTCGAGGCCGTCCTGTCATCTGCCGTACCGCGGGATGGCAAGGTGCTGGTCCTCGTCAACGGGGCCTACGGCCGCCGGCTGGCCGAGATGGCCACGGTCCTTGGCATCGGTGTATCGACCCTGGAGTGGCCCGAGAACCGGCCCGCGGAGCCCGCCGAGGTGCAGAAAGCCCTGGCGGGCGACTCCTCCATCAGCCACG
Source organism: Armatimonadia bacterium (assembly GCA_014730065.1). Taxonomy (GTDB): domain Bacteria; phylum Armatimonadota; class Zipacnadia; order UBA1398; family UBA1398; genus UBA1398. The sequence continues at coordinate 3,007 of WJIW01000312.1, forward strand.
TAATCCTGGTCCACTGCGAGACCACCTCGGGCCTAATGAACCCGGTCGAGGAGGTCGGCCGGATCGTGGCCGATGCCGGGCGGACGTACTTCGTCGACGCCATGAGCAGTTTCGGCGCCGTGCCTCTATCGATGCCGGAGTCACGCATCGACTATCTCGTATCGTCGGCGAACAAGTGTATCGAAGGAGTGCCGGGATTCAGCTTCGCCATCGCCCGCCTCGAGCCGCTGCTGGCCTGCGAGGGGGTGGCCCGGAGCCTCAGCCTGGACCTACTGGCCCAGCATCGCGGCCTCGAGAGCAACGGCCAGTTCCGCTTCACTCCACCCACCCACTCCATTCTGGCCTTCCATCAGGCACTTCTGGAGCTGGAGGCCGAAGGCGGTGTCGAGGGCCGGATGCGGCGCTACCAGGCCAACCACCGCCTCCTGCTGGAGGGCATGCGAGCCATGGGCTTCCGGGAGTACGTGGATGTCGACCACCAGGGCTGGATCATCACCACCTTCCACTACCCCGATGATCCGAGCTTCGACTTCGACCGGTTCTACGACCACCTCAGCTCCGGGGGGCACGTCATCTACCCGGGCAAGGTAGGCACCGCCGATTGCTTCCGCATCGGCAGCATTGGCCGGCTGGATGCCGCCGACATGCGCGGCCTGCTATCGGCCATCGACGACGCTCTGAAGGCCATGGGCGTGAGCCTCGCTCCAGCGAAGGGGACGCTGAAGGCCGGGCTCGACTAGGCACTGCGGCGCCGGCCGGCAGGCCGCGCTGGAGAAGGGGACGACTGGACATGGCGAAAGACCTGAGCCCTCCGCCGGGTGACCGGCGCGAGGAACCGGAGGCTGCCGGCCGCGCGGCGCGGTGGCGACGGATCATCCTCGCGAACCTGCTTTTCGGGTACGTGGGATACTACATCTGCCGCTCGAACCTATCGGTCGTCACGCCCCTGCTGCTGGATGAGTTCGGGCCGTATGGCGTCACTAAGACGACCATCGGGGCCATCAGCAGCCTGGGAGTCGGCCTGTACGCCATTGGCAAGATCACCAACGGCCTATCGGCCGACCTGCTGGGCGGTCGCCGGCTGTTCCTCATCGGCGCCTTCGGCTCCGTGGTCTGCACCGTTCTGTTCGGGCTCGTGCCGGGCATGGCCATGTTCGCCGCCTTCTACGTCATCTGGGCGGCCAACCGGTACCTTCAGTCCATGGGATGGGTGGGCATGGTCAATGTGACCAGCCGCTGGTATCCCGTCGCCCAGCACGGCACCATCATGGGGATCCTCTCCATGAGTTACCTGGCCGGCGACGCCTTCGCCCGGTGGTTCCTGGGCCAGGCCATCGTGTCGGGAGCCTCGTGGCGCGGCGTGTTCTTCATCGCCGCGGCGACCCTGGGTGCCATAGCGGTTGCGAACCTCTTCGTGGTGCGGGGTAAGCCATCGGAGGTGGGGTTGGAGGAGCCCGATGCCAACCCTCGGAGCCTCTACGACGAGGAGCCCGACGAGGCCCTGCCTCGCCTGCCGCTGCGCAGGCTGCTGGCGCCGGCGCTGACGAGCTTCACCTTCTGGCTCATCTGCACCATGAACTTCGGGCTGACTCTGGTTCGCGAGACCTTCAACACCTGGAACCCCACTTACCTCAACGAGATGACGGGGCTCGACGCCGGCCAAGCGGCCATCGGAAGCCTGCTGTTCCCCGCCGTGGGCGCGATATCCGCCCTCCTGGCGGGGCTCGTGACTGATCGCCTATCGGGCCGCCACGGCCGGGTTATCGTGCCATGCCTGATCGGTCTGGTCGTCATGCTCGTGATGCTGGGACTGGTGGACGTCGACGGCAGGCCAACCACCGCCCTCGTCCTGATCTGTGGCGCTTCCTTCTTCTTGATCGCGCCATACTCGTTCTACTCCGGTGTGATGGCCCTTGACCTAGGCGGCAAGCGCGGCGCGGCCACCATCGCCGGGCTGAGCGATAGCGCCGGGTACGCCGGTGGGATGGTCTCGGGGATCGGCATCGGCGCCCTAGCCGAGCACTACAGCTGGGCTGTGGCCTTCCTCGCGCTGGCCGGCGTGGTGCTTCTTACCCTATGCGTGGCGGTGGTGTACTGGGTCCGACAGGAGCGATCCGAGGATGAGCGCGCGACCCGGGAAGGGGCGGATGTGGCATGAAGGTTCTTTGCATCGGCGGGGCTGGAGCCATCTGCCGGGAGGCGGTCTACGATCTTCTTCAGTACGGCTGCTTCGACAGCCTGACCATCAGTGATCTCAACTCCAAGGCCACCGAGGAGGTAGCCGGTTGGCTGGGCGATGACCGTGTTCGGGTACGCGGGATCGACCTCCACGACCGCCCGGCCGCCCTCCGGGCCATCAGCGGATACGACTTCGTCATCGACGGCACGCCCATCTCCGTGAACGACCGGGTCATCGAGCTGGCGGCCGAGGCGGGGGTCTCGGGCATCAACCTGAACGGCCTGAGTAGGGAGTGGGAGTTCGGCGATGCATTCAAAGCCTGCCGCCAGGCCTTCGTGCCTGGGTTTGGGATGACCCCGGGGGTAACCAACCTGCTGGCCATGAAGGCGGCGACGCGCATGGAGACCGTGTCCGAGGTGTACATCAGCCACGGCGCCTTCCGGCCTATCGCCTTCTCCCGAGCCATCTGTGAGACCACCGTGGTGGAGTATGATCCCGGCCTGAAGACCCGCACGGTGTATGAGGACGGCGAGTTCGTGCAAGTACCCCCGTTCGCCCGGCCTAGGGAGGTGGAGCTGCCCGAGCCCTTCGGCACTCATCCCCAGTACATCATCCCCCACCCCGAGGCGATGACCCTATCCAGGAGCCTCGCCGGGAAGGGCGTCAGGCTGATCGAAGTACGCGGCACATGGCCCCCCAGGAACATGGAGCTGCTGCGGGTGCTTTACGACTGGGGGATGCTCAGCAACCCCCGGGTCACGGTGGATGGCGCGGAGGTGGGAGTGCTGGATGTCATCTCCGAGTACCTCCTAAGCTCCGAGGCGGGCACCATCACCGAGCTGTACGGCTACTCGCTGCATGTGGAAGTGATGGGCACGGCGGACGGCAAGGTCAGCCGCCGGGTTCTGACCACTACCCACCCCCCTTCCGATGGATCGGTGCCCGAGTGGGCCGGTCTGCGTGCGTACACCCGGAGCGTAGGCATCGCCTTCGCCATCGGCGCCGATCTGATGATGCGAGGGCGAGTCAAGGGGATTGGCACATTGGCTCCGGAGACCGCCTTCGACCCCGACGAGGTGCTGGTGGAGCTGTCCAGGCGCCGCATACGTGTCCAGGAGAAGGCCGAGTGCGCCCCCCTGGCCACCGCCTCCTGACCAGGGATCTTTCGACTCGGCCCGAACGTCCCTGAACCGTCCGGGTGAGCTGCGTGGGCTTGTTGGCCCGGGCAGTGGGGCGTAGACTGTGGTGTTTGGTCGGGCTTCGCTCGCGAGGGTAGCGGCGAGCCACGAATGCGTGGAGGTCCACAACGGGTACGCGAGGCAACGACAAGCTGAGCCACTACCTCCACCGGCTGACGCTCATGGCTGCCGACCTGGTTGCGCTTGCCGTCGCCATGGTCCTGGCGGCCGCCGTTCACTACAGCACGCTGTCCCTTGGCGAGCTCGTCTACAGCATCCGGCAGCACGCTCTATCGTTAATCGCCGCGGCGGCTCTGTACCCAGCATGCTTCCACCTCTTCCGCCTGTACCGCTACGCGTGGCGGTTCGCCAGCCTGGAGACGCTCTGGTCGGTCATCGGCGCCAATACGGTGGGCGTGGTGGGGCTGGTCATCGCGGAGCTGATGCTGAGCCCACCCGCCATGTTCGCGCCCAGCATGCTGTTCGTGTTCTGGCTCCTCAGCATCGTCCTCGTGGGAGCCATGCGCGTGGCCCTGCGGGTACTCAACATCCGGCGGTTCGAGGCTGCCCGGAACGGCCACGGTGGTGACCAGGACGCCCGGGCCCGGAGGGCGGTGATCCTGGGCGCCGGTGGCCACGGCGCGCGCCTCTATGCCGCCCTTCAGGAGGACCCCGACCATCAGTACGAGGTCGTTGCTTTCCTCGACGACGATCCTGCCAAGCACGATACCTTCATCCGCAACGTACGCGTCGTCGGTCCCCTCGATCACCTCTACCATATGCTCGCCAACCATGCCGTAGATGAGGTGCTCGTGGCCATTACTCGGGTGGGAGGCGCCCGCATCCGAGACTTCGTGCTGGCCTGCCGGGCCCAAGGCGTGGGCGTCAAGATCGTGCCCGGCCTGAACGCCATGCTCAACGGCCGAGCCCAGCTCCGTCTGGAGGAGTTCTCGGTGGAGGACCTCCTCAGGCGCCAGCCCGTGAACACCGACCTGGCCGAGGTGGGGAGCTGCATCACCAGCCGCCGGGTCCTCGTGACCGGTGCCGGGGGCTCCATCGGCACCGAGCTATGCCGCCAAGTCAGCGCACTAGGACCCGCTGCACTGTACCTATTCGGACATGGGGAGCACTCGATCCACCGCGTCCATACCGAGCTCTGCGCCAACTTCCCCGAGCTCGCCGACCGGTACCACATGGTCATCGGCTCGGTGGGCGACGAGCGGCGCGTGCATCAGGTCGTGCGGGATCGGGCGCCCCACATCGTCTTCCACACCGCTGCCCACAAGCATGTGCCCATCATGGAGCAGAACGTCCTCGAGGCCATCAAGAACAACGTACTGGGCACGTATCATGTCGCCGATGCCTGCGGCGCGGCAGGCGCCGAGCGCATGGTACTGATCTCCACGGACAAGGCCGTCTCGCCCTCCAGCGTCATGGGAGCCACCAAGTGGCTATGCGAGGAGATCGTCCGGGCCATGTCATCGCGGTACGAAGGCACTACCTACCTGGCGGTCAGATTCGGCAACGTGCTGGATAGCCGCGGCAGTGTGGTTCCCGTCTTCCGCGAGCAGCTCCGCCGAGGCGGGCCACTCACCGTGACCCACCCCGACGTGACGCGGTACTTCATGACGATACGGGAGGCGGTTCAGCTCGTGCTTCAGGCCGCCGCCGGCGAATCGGGCGAGCTATACCTCCTGGACATGGGCGAGCCCGTCCGGATCCTGGACCTGGCCCGGGACATGATCCGGCTCAGCGGCTTCGAGCCCGATGTGGACATCCCCATTACCTTTACGGGCCTGCGGCCGGGGGAGAAGCTCGACGAGCGGCTGGTGTGGGACGAAGAAGAGATCGTCGCCTCGGAGCGAGAGCGGCTCTCTCTCGTCCGCCGCGAGCAGTACACCCCGCCCGAACAGGTCTTCGAGATGGTCCGCCGCTTCCAGGAGTATGTGGTCAAGTGCGACGAGGCCGGCGCCCGTCGGTACCTGGAGGAGGTCGTGCCCTCCCTGGCCGAGGAGCTGGAAGACACGGCGACGGCCGACCCGCGCCAAGGCAAGCCCCGACTTCTGCCCTCGTCACCACGAGCCGACGTGGCCGGCGGTGGCGGGTAGCATCCGTCATGGCCAGCTCCCCCGTCCTCGTCATCGGTCTCGACGGAGCGCCCGAGCGGTATGTACTCGAGGCCCCACCCGGGGCCCTACCCAACCTTCAGGCCCTGATGGCGCGCGGTTTGTGGGGGCCGTTGACCAGCACCATACCCCCCATTACCTGCCCCGCATGGGCTTGCATGAGTACCAGCCGGGATCCCGGTCAGCTCGGGCTCTACGGGTTTCGGAATCGCACCGACTTCTCGTATCCGCCGATGGAGCGAGCTGACGCTAGTTGGATCCATGCCCCTCGGGTGTGGGAGATTCTGTCTGACATGGGGCACCGGTCCGTCGTTCTCGGGGTCCCCCTTACATATCCCGTGAGGGCCTTTGATGGATGGCTGGTGAGCAGCTTCCTGGGACCGGGGCCCGCGGGCGATTACACCCATCCGGCGGGACTGGCCGACGAGATCCGCCAGGTGGCGCCCGGCTACATGGTTGATGTCCCCGATTTCCGTACCGACGACAAGGAGCGGCTCCTCTCTCAGATCTACCGCATGACCGACGAGCGGTTCAAGCTGGCGGTGCATCTCATGCGGACCCGCCCTTGGGACCTCTTCTGGCTCGTGGAGATGGGCAGCGACCGCATGCATCACGGGTTCTGGCGCTACGGCGATCCCGACCACCGGCTACACCAGCCCGGACACCCCTACGAGCATGCCATCGCCGACTACTACCGCCATCTGGATGGCTGGGTCGGGGAGTTGCTGCAGGTGGCCCCGGACGACGCCACCGTCTTCGTCGTCTCTGACCATGGAGCCAAGACCCTAACCGGTGCCATTAGCATGAACGACTGGCTTCGGCGCGAGGGCTACTTGGTGATGAAGCACCTTCCGGACGTGCCCGCGCCCCTTGACCCCGCCTGGGTGGATTGGTCCCGGACGAGGCTATGGGCCGAGGGCGGCTACTATGCGCGGATCTTCGTCAACGGCCTCGGCAGGGAGCCTATGGGCATCGTGCCATCGTCGGAGTACGAGAGCTTGCTCGACGATGTGTCGAGCCGCCTGGTGGCCCTGCGCGACCACGAGCGACGGCCCATGGCCAGCAGGGCCATGCGGCCCGCGGACCTGTACCGGGAGGTACGGGGCATCGCTCCGGACCTGATCGTGTACTTGGGCGACCTGGACTGGCGCTCGGCGGGCACCGTCGGCCACCGGGACATCTACCTTCTGGAGAACGATACCGGGCCCGATGACGCGAACCACAGCCAGGAAGGCATATTTGTATTGGCCGGCCCCGGGGTTGCCGCCCCCGGTAGGTACGAGGGCGCCTCGCTTCTCGATGTGGCGCCCACAATCATGGCCGCCCTGGGCCATGGCAAGGTGGAGGGGATGCTCGGGGAGAGCCTGGAGGGTCGACCACGGTGCCCCTAGCTGCGCTCCATCACAGCGTTGCCCATGTTCCCCAGCATCAGGACCAGCTTGCTGCCCTTCCGGGTGGCCCTGATCGAAATGGGCCCAGCTTCGATGCTGATGCCATCACCGTGCATCTCCCAGGTTAGGTCGAGCTCCTGCTGCTTCATGAGGCCCTCGGACACATCGGGCAGCTGCATGGCAAGATCTCCCGTGCCGTCCTGGCGCAGGACCAAGGTCCAAGGCTTGAGCGCCGAGGGATCCTCGCCCACGGCACTCATGTTCTCCCTGGCCTCCTCGAGGCTGACCATGTCGCCGCCCGGAGTGATGGAACCCGTCTGCTCCCACTCGCCGATGTACTGACCGGGATTGGGACCTCTACCGAAGAGGTAGTGTGCCCCTCCGGCGACGCCTGCGATCACGACAACACCAGCGATCACCGCGAGCGAGGTCTTGGTATTCGGGTTCATTGGGGTGGTCCCTTCGGCGAGGATGCGCGCTGCAGAAGGCCAGTGTACCACGGCATCAACCGGCCGTGACACAATCCAAGTGCCGCCATCTCTGCTCGGACGTTACGACGGAAGGCAGCGGCGTGCCCTGGGCGGAGCCGCCCAGCCGGCTGTGGAGGCGGCAGCCTCGGTGCCAGCGGCAGAGCGGGGGCTCGTCGCGGCCCTCGGTCAGCCGAGGTGGAACACCTCCACGACGATGCCGATGAGCAAGGCGACTAGTCCTGCCGCCACGCAGGCCGCGACGAGCAGTGCAAACACCACCGCGGCCGCCGTCACCAGCGAGGCGGCGAGGCAGGAGCTGCCGCCCGCTCGACCTTCCCGGATGCCGCACAGAAGCGCCAGTGACGCCAGCGGCAGTGTGAGCAGGAAGAGTCCGACAGCGAGTAGGAGAGTGGCCTGTGAGGGCCAACCGGTCGTCTCGTAGTCCGTCGAGGACGTGTAGGCCAGGCCGGCGAGACCCAGGCACAGAGCCGACATCAGGATGGCGGTAACTCCATAGGTCGCCCATCGGGTTGGCCGCAAGGGGGTGTTGCCCACGGTGGCTGCCCTCCTGTCCCGAAGTTGGCCTCCAACCGGCCCACCGGGACAGGGGTGCCGATGCCCCCGACGTACGAGAGCGTCCGTGGACCCTAGGCGGGCCCGCGGACGCTGTATGAATGGTGGGCGGGGAGGGACTCGAACCCACGACTTCCTGGGTGTAAACCAGACGCTCTAGCCAGCTGAGCTACCCGCCCGGTTTGTACTGGTGGTACCCCCGAGGGGAATTGAACCCCTGTCTGCAGGATGAAAACCTGCTGTCCTGACCACTAGACGACGGGGGCCCGTGCTAGCGAATCGGAAGTGTATATGCGCCCCTGCCGGGCGTCAAGCATGGCTCCGGTGCCCGCGCCCGACGGGAAACAGTCGAATCGGAATGCAGGGATTCCCCTTGCGTTTTGACGAAGTATCCCTCATATTCTAGACGAGTGCAGAACAGCGCTCGCATGACGGTACGTCGTACTATGTCGATGAATGCTCATGGAAGACGGGCGAGAGTAGCGCGGGCATCAGGCTCACCGTCCAGAATTGGGAAGTCATCTGTAGTCCGATTATCGTCAATGGAAGTCGGCATTGCCGATAATTCACCGAAGTCAGGAGTGGCAGTATGCGCGGTACCGTAAAGTGGTTCAACCCCGACAAGGGCTATGGTTTCATCCAGCCCGAGGACGGCAGCAAGGACGTATTCGTGCACTACTCGGCGATTCAGGGCGAGGGCTTCAAGTCCCTCGATGAGGGCGACGAGGTCGAGTTCGAGATCGAGCAGAGCCCCAAGGGCCCCCAGGCCGTCGACGTAAGCCGCATCTAGCAGCTCTCCCGCGGCCGGTGGGCCGAGTAGGGGGCTGCCGCCGCTCGATTCGTCAATATCGAGTCCCGGTGTGAGGGCTTGCCCGAGCACCCGAGTGGATGCCCGCAGCGAGTACATGAGGAGCGAAGTGGGGGGCTCCTCGAGACGAACAGCCGAGAACGGGGCGAGGTCCTCTGGACCTCGCCCCGTTCGCATGACTGCCGCGGCCACGAAGGCCTGGCCCCGGTTCATGTCGAAGCAGCCTCGCCACGGAGCACCTTGGTGAGAGATCTGCCGATCACCTAGCCCACCGCCAAGCGCACTGGAGGATTCAGAGCATGAGCACGCCGCAGCGGAGATATGACCTACCCTGTACCGAGACGCCTTCGGCCTGGTACAACATCGTGGCCGACCTCCCCAAGCCGCCACCCCCACCCCTCGATCCCCGCACGGGTCAACCCGCGGGCCCCGAGCTTCTGGCTCCCATCTTCCCCATGGCCCTGCTGCAACAGGAGATGTCCGCGGAGAAGTGGATCGACATCCCCGGCGCCATCATCGAGGCCTACAACCTGTACCGACCCTCGCCTCTCATCCGGGCCACCGCCCTGGAGAAGGCCCTGGATACGCCCGCGAGGATCTACTACAAATACGAGGGCGTAAGCCCGGCGGGAAGCCACAAGCCCAACACGTCCATCGCCCAGGCTTACTACAACAAGCAGGAGGGCGTGACGCGCATCTCCACCGAAACCGGTGCCGGCCAGTGGGGCAGCGCCCTCGCCTACGCCTGCTCCATTTTCGGCATTGAGTGCATGGTCTACATGGTCAAGGTGAGCTTCCACCAGAAGCCTTACCGCCGCTCGATGATGTCCACCTGGGGCGCCGAGTGCATCCCCAGCCCCTCGAATACCACCGAGGTGGGCCGGAAGATCCTCGCCGAAGACCCCGACTGCCCCGGCTCGCTAGGCATCGCCATCTCCGAAGCCCTGGAGGACGCCGTCGGCCGGGAGGACACCAAGTACTCCCTGGGCAGCGTGCTGAACCACGTACTCCTGCACCAGACGGTGATCGGGCTGGAGGCCCAGAAACAGATGGAGATGGCGGGCGATGAGCCGGATGTGGTCATCGGCTGCCACGGCGGTGGCAGCAACTATGCCGGCTTGGTCTTCCCTTACATCGGCGACAATATCACCAAAGGCAAGGACACGCGCATCGTTGCCGTGGAGCCCCAGGCCTGCCCCACCCTCACCAAGGGACCCCTCGCCTACGACTACGGCGACACCGCGAAGATGACGCCCCTCATGCAGATGTACACCCTCGGCAGCGGCTTCATCCCGCCGGGCATCCACGCCGGCGGCCTGCGGTACCACGGCGCCGCGCCGCTCACTTCGCACTGTATCTCCGAGGGGTTCTCCGAGGCCGTCGCCGTCCCTCAGCTCGAGACCTTCGCCAGCGCCATCACTTTCGCTCGCTCGGAGTGCATCATCCCTGCCCCCGAGTCGGCGCACGCCATCTGCGCTGCCGTGCGCGAGGCCAATGCCGCCAAGGAGGCGGGCGAGGAGCGAGTCATCCTGTTCAACCTCAGCGGCCACGGCCACTTCGACATGGCCGCCTATGACGCGTACCTGGCCGGCGAGCTGACCGACCACGAGCATCCCGAGGAGGCCATCGGTAAGTCTCTAGAGACGCTTCCCCAGGTGCCGGGGGCTTAGGAGCGCCACATCCCGTCGGACGGAGCATCCAAGTGGAGGGGTCCTCGAGGCCCCTCCAC
>WJIW01000313.1 GCA_014730065.1 Armatimonadia bacterium
CCGCGTAGCCGACCCCTCGGGTGATTCTGCTGCGGACGGCATCAAGTGGACGGGACCGTGCGCGAAGGCGTGCGCCAGCGGGCGACTGAAGCCCATCTTCTACAGTTCGGTTCCGCCGGGTCTTTCCCCGCAGGGGGTTACGTCTGCATCCGTGAGGCGTGGCACCACGCCGCCCAACCCGCGTGATTCCTGGCCTTCGCGGGGGCATGCCCCGCAGGCCGCTTCAGTGCTCGCCTGCGGGCCGGACAGTATGCGGTAGGGCGACGCCCACCGCCTGGAAGACCTTCCCGCACCATCCCGACAGGTTCACCCGCAACCGGAAGCACTTCCCGTCGCTCGCTCGCACCTCGGTCTCCGTGAGCTCCGCGAGATCCCGGAGGAGATGCTCCCACTCCGCCTCCCCCCAGCCGTGGTCCCACATCCGGTACTGGAGTTCCCGCATGAGCAGGAGGGCGAGGAAGCTGCAGAAGACGTGTCCCCGGATCGTCTCGTCCGTCTTGTGGAAGACGGGTCGCGTCTCCAGGACCGACTTCACCGAGCGGAAGATCGCCTCGACCATCCAGAGGTCCTTGTACGTCAGCGCGACGGCGGCCGCGTCCATGTCCGTGTTCGTCGTGAGGACCCACTTCCCATCGAGGCGAGCCTCAGCCTTCACGCGGTTCTCGTCCACCTCGAAGGCGCTCTCCGTTGTCTTCAGGTAGCGGCGGAAGCCCTTGTTCTTGACCAGCGACTTGCTGCCACTCCGCAACTTCTCGCGGAGCTGCGTGAGGATCGCCTCTCGTTCCGCTGCGTCCCGGCGGGCCTGCTCTTCGTTGAGGCAGACGATGTAGCGGCGGTCTTCGACCCAGACCTCCTTGACCTTCAGCGGCGAGGGGTCCTTCGCTCGGTTCCGCCCAGGGCGAACTACCCGGTACCGACCCGCACGAGCAAGGACCTCCTCCTTCACTTCCTTCTGGTTCCTCATCTTCGCGCCGAGGACGTAGGAGAACTCGTGGGCTTCCAGGTAGTCGATGATGCCCTTGCTCACCATGCCTCGGTCTCCAACGAGGCAGACTCGCGTGACGTGGAAGCGCTTCTGGAGGCGCTGCAGCAAGGGGACCACCGTCGAGACGTCGGCCGTGTTCCCCGGCCAGATCTCACAGCAGATGGGCCGACCCGCTTCGTTGAGTACGAGGCCGACGACCATCTGCTTCAGGTGGCCGCGGAAGTCCTTGCTCTTCCCCCGGCGACCGAGCGTCTCGCCGCCCTCGCCATGGAAGTACAGACTCGTCGTGTCGAAGAAGAGGATCGCCAGGTCGCTGAACAGATCGCGTTGGCGGGCGAACAGGCGCTCCTCGATGACGTCCTTCACGCACCGTGGCGAGTGCTTCGTGTTGCCTTCCTGCTCGTTCTTCGGCAGCACCTCGCCAAGCCAGGCCATGGCCCGGTAGAGGTGGTGGAGGTCGATGTCCTCGGTGTCAGGCAGGACGTAGTTCTCGCGCCACCTGTCGGCCGCTCGGTCAGAGCCTGGGAGCATGAGGCGATGGACCACCGTCAAGAAGATCGCCCGCTCCACCGAGAACCGGAAGCGGCGGTCGGCCAGCGTCTCCTTCAAGCACTCTCGGATGCCCAACTCCTCCCACAGTCTTCCGAACACGAGGCCCGGTCCGATCCGTCCCGATCTGAGCTCCGTGAGTTCGCCGCGTTCGTGAGCGCCGAGGACCGACAACTTCTCCGAGAACTTCGTGCACGAGGCGATGAGAGAGTCGAGCGCGCCCGAAGCGTGTAACCGGTCCAGCCGCCCAAGGGTCCCGATGACCTTCTGCCGCACCCGGCCATTCTGGCGACGGTTCTCGACGACCTGGAGGTAGACGCGCTTGCCCGACTTCTTCCCTCGAACGAACACCGGCACCCCCTGCTCAGAAGGACGCATGTTACACCACAAGTGTAGCCAAGAATAACGACATATTCTGGCCACGAGGGGAAAGTGTGGCACTACAAACAAGTAGTGGGATGAGCGGCGCGCGAGTTCCCATGGCCTTGCCAGTGGAGGCCCATCGCGCCGCTATCCCATGTTGGACATTGCCGCTGGCCGCTATGGAGATTCGATCGCGAGGAGCCCGGTCGGGTGCCGGTTGGCGATGGTCCGCGGCGAGGTGAACGACGGGCGCTGGGCCATGGTGAGGGTCCTCGTGGGCCGGTGATGGGCTCTATGGCACTCGTCTGCTGGCATGCAGGGGCAGAGAAGCTCTCGAGGGCGATGCACTCCCAGTCGCCGGTGCGATCGGCGATTCCGGGAGCGGGAGATAGTGGGCGCCGCCGCGGTCATGGAGGAGCCCTCCGTGGGGGCAACTCGCCTCCGTACTGGAACCGGCCCCTCCTGCAGTAGGGGCATCGAAGCGGATCTTCGCCGGTGAGAGATTCGAGGAGTTCGGGCCAGTTCAGGTCCTGAAGGTCGCGATCCTCGTGATCGCGATCGCCTTCTCCGATCGCCTTGGTGGCGAGCGCGAGGCGGCGCCCGGCAGCTGAAGCGTAGAGGCCGAGGTGACGGATCTTGTGAAACCCCTTCGGGAGGATGTGGAGCAGGAAGCGGCGGATGAACTCGTGGGCGTCGAGGGTGGTCTCATCCTCTTCACGGGTACGGAAGGTGACGGCGCCGCCCTCCAGGCGCACGAGGCGTGCGTCTGAGATAGCGACCCGGTGGGTGTACCGGCCGAGGTATTCCAAGACGTGCGTGGAGCGACCGAAGGGCGGCTCGATGTGGACGACCCAACGACGCCACGGTGGAAGCGTGCGGAGGAAAGCCGTCCACCGTTGAGGGTCTGCAGCGTCCTGCCCAGGTAGGAGAAGTCCATGATCGCGCAGCGCTCGGAGGCGTTCTCTGAGGCTGTTCGCGAACAAGCGCTTCAATCGGTTCACCGGGAAGAGGTAGTTGCCTCGGTCCGTCCACTGTTGGTCATCGAGGCTGAGGCCACCCGCGGTGACGAGGGCGTGGATGTGCGGGTGGAAGGCGAGCTCTCGCGTCCAGGTGTGCAGGACGCAGGTCACGCCGATCCGGGCGCTCCAGTGGTCCTTGGCCAGGCGCTTGAGCGCATCACCAGCGGCCTTGAAGAGGAGGTTGTAGATCTCCCGTTGGTGGAGGCGCGCCAGGGGGCGCAGCTCCGAAGGGAGCGTGAAGACGACATGGTGATGCCCGACAGGTAGCAGGCGCTCCTTGCGCTTCGTAATCCAGCGGTGCTGATCGAGCGCCTGGCACGCCGGGCAGTGGCGGTTCTTGCAGGGGTTGTACACGGGGATCTCGCGTCCGCAGTGGTTGCAGACGTACAGGTGCCCTCCCAGGGCCGCCGTTCGGCAGACCTGGACGTCGCGTAGGAAGCGCCGCTGCTCTGGGCGCAGCGTATGTCCGGCCGCGTACGTGGGTCCGTGCTCCCGGAAGACGTCGAGCAGTGTCGGTGCTTCCGAGAGCGCTGCTCGGGTCAGGTACGAGGGCCGGCTCGAGCAGGGGGACACCAGCTACGGAGTACCGGTTACCCTCGTTGCGAGGAGGTCGAGAGGATCCGGGACCGCCGCGATGAGATCCGTCCGAACCTGTGCGTATCGCGTTGTCGTGGAGACGTTGGCGTGGCCGAGCATGGCCTGGAGGACGCGGATGTCGACGCCCGCCTCCAGTAGGTGCGTAGCGAAGCTATGGCGCAGCGAATGGAAGCGCAGCTTGCGCCGAGTGATCTTCGCGGCATGGAGCGCTCGCCGAAAGACATCGTGGAGGTGCCGGCGACTGACGTGGCCGTCCGTTGTCCGCCCGGGGAAGAGCCATGGAGCCGGAGGCCGCGTTTCCAGCCAGTACTTGCGAAGGGCCCGGAGCAGCCTCGGCGAGAGGAGGGTGAGCCGGTCCTTGTCTCCCTTGCCGTGAACGCGGATGACGCCGCGCTCACTGTCGATGTCCGCGATCTGTAGACGAGTGACCTCGGACACACGGAGTCCGGCAGCGTACGCACAGAGGAGAGCCGCCCGAGACAGGGGACGATTCGCTGCTCGGAAGAGGCTCATGAGTTCGGAGTGGGCGAGGATGCTAGGCAGCGGGTCCTTGATGCGCGGCCACGGGATGCGCTCGACCTCGTTCGGTCGAGCCAACGTCTTCGCAAAAAGGAACTTCAAGGCCGCCGTCGCCATCTTCTGGGTGTACTGGCTCCAGCGCCGGGCCTCGACCATGTGATGGAGGTAGGCGCGGACCTCCTCTTCACGGAGCTCGTCGAGGTCTCGCCCCTCGTAGTGGGCGAAGAAGCGGCGGCAGTGCTGGAGGTACTGTTTCTGGGTTTTCTCGGACTTGCGGGATAGACGGAGATCCGACTTCAGGCGAGAATACACATCCATGTGTTGGTTCCTTTCACCGTGGGGCCCCCCATGGGCTCCGCGGTGAAGGAGCTTGCCTTACTTAACGAACACAAGACATCCCCCCTGGCCGGGCTTCGCCTCCCCGCGAAGCGGCTATGTCCAACAAGGGAGCTCCTTGTCGTCAAGGCGTGACAATCGAAAGCCCGAAAACCTCGTTGTCTATCGAAAGATGAACGGTACGAGGCATGATAGAGGAAACAGTGATTCTCGTGATTCCTCCGCTACTGCTCCTGCAAGGAACGCTATCCCCCACCTGACAGACGACGCCGTTGATCACCGCTCTACTGCCGTCGTGCGGAAGGACGAGAACCGCCGTGAGTTGCAGGCCGAAACTGGACCGGCACT
Organism: Armatimonadia bacterium; assembly: GCA_014730065.1. GTDB lineage: Bacteria > Armatimonadota > Zipacnadia > UBA1398 > UBA1398 > UBA1398. The sequence continues at coordinate 4,717 of WJIW01000313.1, forward strand.
GGTGTTGTCTTGCCTGGCGCAACCACACTCTAC
>WJIW01000314.1 GCA_014730065.1 Armatimonadia bacterium
GCGGGCGCGGTCACTTGCTGCGTCGTGGGCGAGCTGGGCCATCACTGGCCGGGCGGACGGCCAGCCCTCCCTGTCAGCTTGGCAGGCCCCATCGACGGCATGAACGCGCTGGACGCCACCACTACCATCTGGCGGTTCTTCGAGTCGCACCCGCGCCCCGGAGGAGACAACGAAACAGGAGACGGTCAGTGAAGCTCACTCACTCGTTACTCAACCCCACCATGCTCGCACTTCTGCTACTGGTCCCTGTCGCGAGCGCCCAAGTCCGCACCGTTGCCCAAGCCGGGGGCGATGAGCCACTCACCACCGAGGCCGACTCGCATCTACACACCTTCGTCGAGCGCGTGGGGCTGCGCACGCTCCGTGTCCCGGCCCGGCGGCTGGCGGCGGTTCGCCCTGTCCCGCGGAACCTGTGCGAGAACCGGGCCCGCGAGGGCTTTCCCAGGCCCACCGCCAGCTCGTGCAGTGTGGGATATGGCGACTGCCTCTGGGCGGCCATCGATGGCGTGCCATGGCCGGGCGAGTACGAGTGGTCCAACGACTACCACGTCGAGGGAGTGCCCTGGTACCGGGTCGAGTTCCAGGCAGAGCGGGAGATCGCCGAGATCCGTCTCTTCACGCGCCGCGAGTATCCCCTCACCGACTTCACGGTCATCCTGGAGACGGCGAAAGGCGAGGTGACCGTAGCCGAGGTGGAAGGCAACGACGCGCGGGAATGGCGTCATGCCTTCGAGCCCCTGTCAGCCTCCGCCCTGCGGGTCATCTGCCATCGCGGGCCCGACCATCAGCCCACCATCCGGTGGATCCAGGAGTTGCAGGCATTCGGGCCGCCCGCGACGCCCCCCGCCGAGCCGCGGAGCTTCTCATACACCATCGACGTGCCCGAGGCGGCCTCGGTGTTCGTGGAGGTGCGCGAGGTGTACGCCCATGCCAGCACCCTCACGGAGTTCGAGTACGAGGTGCGCGTGAACGGCGGAGTGGTCCACACGCGCCGGTACCGGTGCGACGGGCCCGGGCCGGTCAGCTACGCCTTCGAGCTGACGGGCATCGAGCCCGGCCCCCACGAGCTGGCCTTCGTGGACACCTCGGGAGCCGGGGTCGCAATCAACCGCGTCCGGGTCGTGACCGATCCCGTCGCTACGGCCCGAGAGCGTGGCCTCCTGAGCCCCTTCGTGATCGCCCCCCGCATCACGCTGCACCCGCCCTTCGATGACCCCGAGTACGACGCCATGCTGACGGAGTGGATCGAGGCACTGGAGCCCGCCAGGCCCCTCATGGAGCCCGGCGTGCTGGCCATCGTGGGCTACGCCGCCCACGATGCCGAGACGGTGCGGGCGCGCATTGAGGCCTACGCCGATCTCGCCAAGAGGCATGGCGTGCCGTGGATCCTGCAGCTTTCCTCGTGGTGGGCGGATACGCCCTTGCGCGTGGCCGACGGGTTGGGCGGCCACTTCGGTGATGTGCGGTACCAGCAGATCGGCTGGAGCGAGCTGGACACCTACCACGACCCCGGCCTGCGGGAGTACATGGAGTCGGTTGCGCCCGGCTCGTACGATGTCCGCTACGGGTTAACGGTGCCGAACATCTGGTCCAGCACCCCATGGCTAACCATGAACGACGAGCGGCTGAACGCGTACAAAATGGAGCGCCTTCGCGAGGCCGTGGGCGTGGTCAACGAGATCCAGCAGCGGCCCGAGGGGCACCTGCTGCGGGCCGTCGTCACCGACGATGAGCCCATGTACTGGCCCCGCATCACCGATTGGATGGCCGGTGGCTACGAGTCGGTCAACGGCGGCGTTCGGCGGTCGGACCTCATCCTCGACGTGAATCCCTGTGTCGTCGCCGATGCGGCCGAGGACGGCGTCGACCTGGACCCCAGAGATGGCTTGAGCCAAGTGGAGCGCCTCTGGCTCCACGAGAACAACGCTCGTTATGTGGAGATGGTCTGCGGCGTTCTACGGGAATCCCTTCAGCCGCGCCCGGCGGGATCGGCAGGGGCGGACCTGCGGGAGCGCATCTTCAACTATATCCTGGCTCAGCCGTGCTACCCCCTGGATGATTACGGCCATCCGGGGTGGGAGCTGGGGATCGTACCCGGCGCCGCCGTGGGGCTCGAGAGCTTCGATGAGTACTACTTCGAGCGTGCTCGTGAGTTGGGCCCCCTGGCCAACTCGGACATGGAGTGCGCCAATCCCACGCCGGAGACGGTGTTTTCGTGGGAGCCCCGGTTCCAGGCCTGGCATGACGTGGGCTGCGAGTTCATCCAGCTCTGCAACCCCGGTCCCGCCGAGAACTGGACCGGTCTCTTCGAGCGGGTGGCCGATTGGGATGGCGCGCAGCGCACCACCGACCGAGCCCTCAGCGCACTCATGCAGGACGCGGCCATCGACGAGTGGCGCCAGGCGTCGTACAGAGACAGCTTCGTCCCGGCCGAGCTGGGTGAGTAGGCTGTGTGCGGATGACATGATAGAGATAATCTGGGCCGGATTAGACTAAACCTGAGGGCGGCGTAGGCGTATTGTGGTACCAGGTGCTCCCACCGCCAGGGTGGCGAGCCCTGGGAATGGAGGCCCGCCCATGGGTTTTGTGACCAGGCAGAGAAGAGTGCTTGCCGTCGTCACGGCGGCCATCGCGACGCTGGCCGTGATCGCTTCGTGCACGGGTGATGGCTCGAGAGAGGGCACAGTGGCGGAGCAGGGCGCTTACCGGCCGTCCCTCCCGGTGTCTCCCTCGGGTCCCGAGCCGGCGCCGGACCGGTCCGAGAGTCCCGGCGAGGCCGGCGACCTCAGTCCGGCCCAGGAGCTGGAGAAGACCCACATCGAGTGGGTCAGGGGGCTCCAGTCCTTCGTGGTGGAGGCGGACGTGGATATCGAGTACGATGACGGCGCCTCGCGCCATCAAGCGATACGCGCCACCATCGAGCAGCCGAATCGCATCCGCGTTGTCGAGATTGGCGAGCCCGAGGTGCCCTTGCTCGTCTGCGACGGAACGGTGATCTACCTTCGCGACCACGAAACGGGTGACTACCTTGTGGATGACGCCCCGCCCGCGTTCGGCGGCCTCGTGACGAAACTGACCACGCCTCCCCTCTACCCTCACTTCTGGTCCACGCGCGTCAGCGCTCTGGTGGACTCCCTGGGGAGCCCCGTGGCCGATCAGCTGGCGGACCAGCGGGGGAGCCTGGAGATTCAGCGGTCGTACGAAGGTACCGAGGTCATGGGCGACATGCCTTGCCATCGCGCCCGATTCACCTACAGCGGAGTTCTGGGCAGCGCCGAGGGCGAGGTGTACGTCTCGAGTGAGGGCGACCCCGCCCTGCTGCGGAGCATCCTGGTCAGGGACATGGATGGCGACCGAGCGCGGGGACTCGGGGAGTTCGCCAGGGTGCGTGCCATCGAGATGAGCTATTCGCTCTGGGATACCGACCCGTCGGCGGACGCTCTTACATTCGAGCTGCCGCCGGTGGGCGGCTCACGCTCCGTGCCCGAAGGCGCCGGGGAGCCGCTACCTCTCCTGCCGAGCTGAAGTGATCTTGGAGTCGGGCCGGATACGCAGCACCGTCTTCCCGTCGTCGGTCCGGAGGGTGACCGACGCGATCCAGCCCTCGGGCTCCACGCGCTCCAGGACCGGGCCGGCTGCGACGGACTCGTGGGACAGCCAGGGCAGGCCCAGGTCGTCCAGGGATCGGGCCCACTCGCCCGTATCTCGGCGATGCCGATGCTGGGCATAGTAGATCCGGTGGAGGATCACCCGGCCGGGATAGGTGGGGTCGGGCCGGAAGGAGTCGGTGCCGGGCGGCTCGGTCGAGAACTGGACGTACCCCCAGGTCTCGGGGCGGTGCATGTTCACCACTCCCTGGGGCGACCATACCCAGTTGTGCTCGGGCCGGCCGCTGATCTTCACGTAGTCCAGGCCCTCGATGTCCGTATCCCACTCGACCCGGCTGAAGTTGATGCGCCATTGGTCACCATGCTGCGGTGGCGCCGGGACGGCCGCGTACTCGCCCAAGGCCGTCCACGGGAGGGCCATCTCCACCGACCAGAACTCGTCCTGGTCGCGGGAGTCGTTGAGAGTGCCCTGGACGTGCACCGCCGTCCGGATGCCCTCGATGTCCCATTCGTCGATGGGTGGGCCGCCATCCCGGTATGGCTTGGGCAGCCTGAGATCCCAGACGGTGTTGAGGGCGTTGATCTCCAGCTCGTAGTACTGGTGGTTGTCCCCGTCGGGATCGATGAAGACCTCGAAGTCGTTGTCATGGAAGATGACCGAATCGCGCTCGGTCAGCGTGGCCCACGCATGGGGCTCCTCCAGGAGTGCTCCGATGTACAGGTAGTCGTCGTCCCACAGCATCTTGGCACGGGTACGAAGGCGCGGCTGGGGCTTGGACTCGCCCTCGATGTCCACGAAGTCCTCGGTCCAGGGGACCGCTTCCCACGCCGGGTCCGTGAGCCGGCCATCGATGACCGGGCTCGATTCCGCCCGGTAGGCC
>WJIW01000315.1 GCA_014730065.1 Armatimonadia bacterium
AGACCCAGCTCTCCAAGTTGAACCCGCTCCAGCGGATGGCCTACCTCAGCCTGAAGATCATCCTGATCCCAGCCCTGGTGCTGACGGGCATGCTCTACGAGAGCTACAACCACTGGGACGAGATCGGGATCACCGGCTTGTCCCTGGGGCCCGTCGCCATCGTCCACACGCTCCTGGGCTTCCTGATGATCGCCTTCATGTTCGGCCACATCTATCTCACAACCACAGGACACACACCCCTATCGAACCTCAAGGCCATGGTGACGGGCTGGGAGGAGCTGGAGGACGACGACGAGCGCTAGCCTCGTGCGTACCCACCAGGAGTTGGCCGCCCGGGACCGAAGGTAGGAGGCCATGGGGCGGCCGGCGAGCGGCAGCTCGTGCGTGGGCGCCAGGGGTAACCGCTTAGGAGGAACTCGCCATGCTTCGTCTGATCCTGCTACTGGCCGCCATCGCGGCCCTCGTCCTTGCGACCAACTCCTGCTGCTGCCGAGGGTGTGGACAGAACATCAAGGTCCCCACCGGCGACGGCGGCTCCGTGACCTTCACCGATGGCAAGACGGTGGAGTTCACCGACGAGAAGGGTCAGAAGGTGACCATCGAGGCCGACGAGGGATCGGGCAAGTTCTCCGCCGTCGCCGAGACCGAGGAGGGCACCACCACCGTCACCGGTAGCGAGAGCGAGTTGGTCATGGAGGGTCCCGAGGGTGAGCAGATGAGGATCGGCGACCTGGACCCCGAAGTGGTCGAGCGCATCGGGCTACCCGTCTACCCCGGGGCCACGGGCCTGTCCAGCACCTCGCTACCGGAGATGGCCACCGCCGCCTTCGAGACCACCGATCCGTACGATGATGTGGTTGCTTTCTACGAAGGCGAGCTGGGCGAGGAATGGAACGAGAGCAGCTTCTCCGGTAGCGGGACCAAGTCCACGAGCTGGATGACCGAGGATTCGAAGATGGTCATCACCATCAACGGCGCCACGGGGACGGAGAAGACCTCGCTGACCCTGATGCGCGAGTTCGACAGCGAGCAGTAGCGGACGGCGGGGGTTGGGCCATGAGCGCTGAGCACCCGGCACTGCGGGATCTGGCGCACATTCTGGAATCGGTTCGGGTCGGCGTGTACGTCGTCAACCGGGACCGAGAGATCGTCTTCTGGAACGGCGGGGCCCAGGCCATCACCGGCTGGACGGCCGACGCAGTGATCGGGACGGCCTGCCACGACAGCCTCCTCTGCCATGTGGACAAGGATGGCCGCGAGCTGTGTGGCGACGATACGTGCCCACTCCTCCGGGCCATGGTCACGGGCGAGGCGAGCAGAGATCCAGTGATGGTGCTCGCCAAGACGGCCGAGGGCGAGCGCGTGCCCGTCGAGGTGAGCGTGGCGCCCGTGCGGGATGACCACGGCAGCATCGTTGGCGGCGTGGAGACCTTCGTCGACGTCCGGGAGCGGTACGAGGACCTCCTGCGGGCACAACGGATGCAGCTCGCTTCGTGCACTCGGTCGCTGAAGCTGGCGGGGCCACTGAGCTTCGAGGCGCTGTTCTCGCCCCACAATCTCGTGGGTGGCGACTACCTCTATGCCCAGGCCCTGGCCCAGGGTGGGTGCGCCGTCTTCATCGCCGACGTCATGGGCCATGGCATCGCCGCGGGTCTCCACACGGCGTACCTCCACGGCCTGTGCTCGGAGTTCTCGGCGATCATCGACCGGCCAGCCGAGTTCTTGGGACGGTTGAACGATCGGCTCTGTGAGCTGCTGAAAGTCAGCGAGTCCTTCGCCACGGCACTGACCGCGGTATTCGAGCCCGCTTCGGGAACCATGCGCGTCGCAAGCGCGGGCGGCCCGCCCCCGCTCCTCATGAGCGCCGACGGTGGGGTGGCGCCCGTGACGTGCGGCGGCCTGCCTCTGGGGATGATGCTCAGCGATTCCCCGGAAGTGGTCGAGCACCCCATGGAGCCGGGCGACGTCGTCGTGCTGTGTACCGATGGGCTCTCCGAGGCCGTCGAGCGCAATGGGTCGGGCGATCTGGCCCAGGTCCTGGCCGACCTCGGCTACCCGGCCGCGGAGCCCGGCCTGGCCGAGGTCCATCGCCGGGCATTAGAACGCTCGGGGGAGATACGGCTGCCCGACGATACCACGCTGGTCGAGGTGCGGTACCGGCGGTAGGGAGGACTACATGCGCGGCGGGATTACCTTCCTGAAGACCACCAACCTGGCGGACATGACGCACTTCTACGTCGACGACATCGGCTGCACCGTCTGGCTCCGGCAGCCGGGCGTGAATGTACTCCGCTTCGGCAACCAGCTCATCGGGCTGCATGAGACGGGCGCCGAGGCGGATACGGGCGTGCTGCTGACCTTCTTCTACCCCACCCGCGGCGAAGTGGATGCCATGTACGCGGCTCTGTCCCACTTGGCGACCTGCGAGCCGCGCTACAACGAGAAGTACCACATCTACCAGTTCTTTGGGAGGGACCCCGAGGGCCGGGGCCTGGAGTTTCAGTGGTTCGATCACGAGCTGCCGACGGTGGGCGATATGTAGGCGACGGCCGCGTTCCTGAGCTTGAAGAGGGGTCGGGCGCAGCACCGGAACTGGGTGGAGCGGGGGCTGCCCGTCGCCGGCATGGATGGCGCCCCGAGCAGGACCCACACGCCCTTCCGCGGAACCCCGCCACCACTCACCACACCCTAGGAGGAGCCATCGCAATGAGTCTCATCGGGCTGGACGTTGGAACCACCGGCTGCAAAGCCATCGTCGTGAATCTGGAGGGGAAGGTGCTGGGCGAGGCCTACCGCGAGTACCCCCTCACGCATCCTCAGCCCGGGTGGGCGGAGCTGGATCCCGACGAGGTCTTCGAGAAGGTCGGCACCGTGCTCAAGGAAGCCGTGGAGAACGCCGAGGGAGCGGATCCCGTTCAGGGCATCGGCATCTCCTCCCAAGGCGAGGCGGGCATCCCCTTGGACGCCGATGGCGAGTTCCTCTACAAGAGCCCGGTGAGCTTCGATACCCGAGCCGTGCCCCAGACCGAGCGGATCGGTGAGCGCCACGGCCGGGAGCGGATCTTCGAGATCACCGGCCATGCCCTCAACAGCATGTACACCCTCCCGAAGATCGAGTGGCTTGTGGAGAATGTGCCCGAGGTCAAGGAGCGCATGAAGCGCTTCTACTGCTTCGAGGACTACATTATCTACCGCCTGTGCGGGAAGGCGGCCATCGACTACTCCCTCGCCGCCCGCACCCTGGCATTCGACATCAACAACAAGACTTGGTCCGAGGAGATGCTCGCCGACTCGCCGGCCGATCCCTCGATCTTCGCCGAGCCCATGCCCAGCGGATCGGTGGCGGGCACCATCCTGGCCGACGTGGCCAGCAGTCTCGGCCTGCCGGCCGATACCAAGATCGTCACCGGCGGCCACGATCAGCCCTGCGGAGCCCTGGGAGCGGGCATCATCAAGCCCCACGTCGCCGTCGATGGCACAGGCACCGTGGAGTGCATCACCGCGGCCTTCCCCGAGCCCGTGCTCACGCCGACCATGCGGGACAACGGGTTCTCCTGCTACCCCGCCGTGGCCCCCGATCTGTATGTCACGCTGGCCTACAACTTCACGGGCGGCTCACTCCTCCGTTGGTTCCGCGACAACCTGGGTAAGGCCGAGATGGTCCAGGCCCAGAGCGAGGGTCGGGACGTCTACGACCTGATGATCAGCAAGGCCAGCCCGGGTGTGGTGCAGCCGATGGTCCTGCCGCACTTCACCGCCACCGGCACGCCCCACCACGACCCCGACTCCAAGGGCGCCTTCGTGGGCCTGACCCTGGACACCACCACGGGCGACATCATCAAAGCCGTCCTCGATGGGGTGACCTTCGAGATGAAGCTCAACCTGAGCCTGCTCGACGAGGCGGGGGTACAGATCGACGTGATACGCGCCATAGGCGGCGGGTCGCGGTCGCCCGTGTGGCTCCAGCTCAAGGCCGACATGTTCAAGCGGCCCGTGGTCAAGCTCGACGTCGAAGAGGCGCCGTGCCTCGGCGCGGCCCTATGCGCCGGTGTCGCCACGGGCGCATACGGGAGCTTCCAGGAGGCTGTCGATGCGGCCGTCCACGAGGGCGATCGCTACGAGCCCAACGCCGAGCGCGCCGCCGAGTACGATGAGCGCTTCGCCATCTACAAGGACGTCTACCCGGCCCTGGCCGACCTCAACCACCGGCTATAGACCGGCCGCCCGAACTCAAATGCAGATGGAGCCGCGCCATGTGGCGCGGCTCCATCTGTTCGGCATCTGGGTGCCGGCTACTTCTCGTCGCCCTCGTCCTTCTTGTCCTCTTCATCGTCCTCGCCGAGTAGTGGGATGTCCGGCTGGCTGGCCTCGGTACCCGGCTCCTCGTCCTCCTCGATGACGATCACGCTGGCCGAGTCGGTCTTCAGGTCGTCGGGACCGGGCTCATCGCCTGTGGCATCGTCCTGCTCCTCGGACGCATCCTCAGGCTTGCCTGAGCCGCCGAAGGGCCACCACTTCCGGCCCTTGGCTTCCGTCTCTTCCTCGTCGGCAGCGGCGTCGCCATCGTCATCCTCGTCCTCGTCACCCTCGTCGTCCTCATCCTCAGCGCTCGCGCCGCCTTTCCCGAAGGGCCACCATTTGGGCCCACCGGAGCCGGTTTCGTCCTCGTCTTCCTCGTCCCATTCCTCATACTCCAGCTCGCGCAGCTCGGCGGCCCGCTCGGCGCGAACCCGCCGCCACACCAACAGACGCACGATAACGAAGTAGAGGATGATCACGCCGACGATGCCCGCGATGGTCCACAGTGAGGCCCGGGCCCGGTTCAGCCGGACGGCCATGACCTCCACCCGGACGCCCTTGGGCGCGAGGGCAGCCATGGGCAGCTCCCAGGTGACCCTCGATCCGTCGACCTTCTGGGTGATCTGGAAGCTGGGCTGGGGGGTGGGCGCCTCGTCCTCGGCTCCGTCCGCCTGGGGTGGACGGTACCGCTCCAAGGGCCGCATGACCGGCGGCTGGCCGTCGGGGTCATCGGCATCGACGATCCGGCCGGGCATCTCTACGGTGTAGCTGATAGTCAGGTGGTCGAAGCCCGCGCGCTCGGCATCGCTGACGAAGAGCACCTCATCGGTCAGGGTTTCGGTGTAGAGCAGCGATGTGTGCAACTGGCCTCGGGGCTCGGTCTCCAGGCTCGGCTTGGGTCGACCGCTCCATGGATCGTCCTTCAGATCCACGGGCCGGCTGGTGGCGATGAACTCCACCGAGTTGCTGCCTTGGACCTCTTTGACGGACCAGCCCGCACTGCGGGGGAAGGTGTCGCGGATGAACACCCGTGCGCCGTCCTCCCGGCCCTCGGGCACCCGTATCGTCACCTCACGCTTGATGCGCCCATCGGCGTAGACCCGGGTCCTCATATCGAAGCAGCCCGCGACGAAGGCAGCGACCATTAGCGATCCTAGCAACAGCAGCGCTATTCGGCTCCCGAAGCGAGAGACTCCCATCACTCATCGCCTCCCTCGACTAGCGCATCGCCCTCGGCGGCCCGCTCCTCGAGCTCCTGCCGGTCATGGCGCCAACGGCGATAGCCCGCCTGGACCAGCAGAGTCACCAGCGACCCGCCCACGAAGCTGAGCAGGATCACCACCATGATGCTCATCGGCACATCGCCGCAGAACAGCATCCGGATGGTGACTTCCGACTCCCAGTTCATCCATGAGAATAGGATGGCGCAGAAAACGAGGATCAGCACCAGCAGAATCCGCCAGTCCACGACCGGTGCCCGGCTCTCCGAGCCCTCAACCGATACCGGTGTGCTCTCGATGTCCTCGAACGGATCTGTACCCAGCAACTGGGCACCTACCTTCCACCCGGCCGCGACCGGAGCAGCGTTCAATCCAGGGCAGGCCCAACCCCAGGCCTTAGCGCGCAAATCGCCCTTTCATCCCTGCACCTACCGCCGATTCCCGACATTTCCTGCTTCCTGTGCCGAATTCGCTCCAGGCCCGCCGCGACCCAACTCCAAACCACGCAGCCTCGGCCGCCGTTGTGGTATAGTGTGGAGGGATATGGGGGAGTGTGGGGAATATACCCTCCAGAGTGGGAGCCGCCAGTGGCAAGACTCGTTGGGACCCACCAAGCCAGGATCGACCAGAAGGGACGCCTCACCCTTCCCGCCCCCGTTCGACCGGCTCTGGGCGGGACGGTCGTGCTCACGGCGGGGATGGACCCCTGCGTGGTGGTCTACCCGGAGTCGACGTGGCAGGTGATCGAGGAGTCCATCCTCGCCAGGAAGCAGTTCGGCGAGGATGAGAGATGGTGGCGCCGGGCGATGGGGGAAGCCGCCGAGGAGCGGTCCGTGGACGATCAGGGCCGGGTTCTCGTCGGTGACCGGCTGCGCACGGGCTGCGAGCTGGGGCGGGATGTGCTCGTACTTGGCGCGCTCGACAGACTGGAGATATGGGATCCGGCCACCTACGAAGCAGCTCGCTCCGCCAAGGTGACGCCGGAGTGGATACAGGCGATGGGAGAGCGGCACTGAGGTGGTAAGCGTGGCTGCGCACATACCGGTAATGCTCCAGGAGTGCCTCGACCTGCTGGCCCCCCAGCCCGGCGAGGTAATGCTGGACGCTACCCTGGGGGGCGGAGGCCATGCGCGAGCCCTGTGCGAGGTCGTGGGGGAGTCGGGCCGGGTCATCGGGCTGGATAAGGACCCCGACGCCATCGATGTCGCGGCTCGGGGACTAGCGCCCCACTATCCTCAGCTCCATGTGGTGCACGCGGACTTCGGTGAGATGGCCGAGGTCGTCGCCGAGCTCTCGCCCGGGGGCGTCGATGGCGTCCTGATGGACCTGGGCGTGTCGTCGATGCAGATCGACCCGGGCTCGGGCCGCGGGTTCAGCTTCCAGGGCGACGAGCCGCTGGATATGCGCATGGACCCCACACGGGGCGAATCCGCCGCCGAGCTGCTGGGCCGGGTCGATGCCCGGGAGCTGGCCGACATCCTCTGGAGGTATGGCGATGAGCGCCACTCACGCCGCGTCGCGCGGGCGGTTCTCGACGCCCACGCCGAGGAGCCCCTTCGTACCACCGCCCAGCTCGCCGATGTGGTCAGGGATGTCGTGCCGCCTTCCCGCGATGGTCTGGACCCCGCCACCCGCACCTTCATGGCTCTGCGGATCCGGGTGAATCGGGAGCTGGATGCTCTGGCGGAGGGGCTGGATGCCGCGGTGGAGGTCCTGCGGCACGGGGGGCGCCTCGTGGTGCTGGCGTACCACTCGGGCGAGGACCGGATCGTGAAGCACCTCATCGCTGGCGAGGTAAGGGGTTGTACCTGCCCGCCAGAGATCCCTGTGTGCATGTGCGGGAGGACGCCGACCCTGACGCCTCTAACCAAGAAGCCTCTCCGGCCTTCCGAGGCGGAGACGAGATCCAACCCGCGGGCCCGGTCTTGCCGACTGCGCGCCGCCCAGCGGATTCGGCAGGAGGACGGCCATGGCGACCCATGACACGTACGCCCACGTCACCGGACGCTCTCGGGCGGCATCGCGCGTCGAGACCCCTTCGCTGCGCTCCATGGTCGCCACTATCGTGGTGGTCGGCCTGCTCACCGCGCCCCTCCTCATGTACGTGGCGGCCCATGCCCGGCTTACCCACTGGGAGTACGAGCTGACGCGCCTCAAGCATCTGGAGAACCAGGAGCAGGAGCGGGCGAGCCGGCTGCGCGTCTCTTTGGCCGAGGCCACGGCGTCAGGACGGATACGCGCGGGCGCGGAAGAGCTGGGCCTCGAGCAGTACAGCGCGACCGACATCGTTCGGGTTTCGGCTGAGGTCAAGCCCGCCGCCGAGGCGCCCGTACCGGAGCCCGAGCTGGGTCTGGGCGAGCGACTAGGCTCGGCATGGACGGACGCCAAGGTCTGGGCGGGCTTGGAGGAGGTCGGCGACGATGGCGATTGACGACGCCGGCGTGTGGCGGGAGTCCGGCCGGCGTACCCGCTTCCTCCGTGTGGGATTCCTGGCGGTGATGGCCCTCATCGCCGTGCGGCTGGTCATCATCCAAGGACTCCAGCACGACCACTACTTGCAGCGCTACGAAGAAGTCGCCCGCCAGTCCATCGAGCTCCACGCCCGCCGGGGCACCGTGACCGATCGGGTGGGGCGGGAGCTGGCCGTGGACCGGCCGGCCATCGCCGTGTACGTCCATCCCGACCGGCTACAGGACGTGCGGGGCACGTCGGAGAGGCTGGGCGCGATCCTCGGCATGGATCCCGAGGAGATCAGGCAGCGGATCCTGGACTGCCCCGATCCCTTCATGTACGTGGACCGCCAGGTGGATGCCAGCCTCAAGCCGCAGATCATCGAGGTCACGCGACTGGAGCCCAAGGGTGTCGGAACCGAGCCGGCGACCCGGCGCGTGTACCCCAAGGGCGCCCTGGCCGCCGACCTGCTGGGCTTCACCGGGATCGAGCACACGGGCCTGGCCGGCCTGGAGGCCACCTTCGAGCCGCGCCTTCACGGAAAGGCGGGCCTCGCCGTGGG
>WJIW01000316.1 GCA_014730065.1 Armatimonadia bacterium
GACCCATGTCGAGACCGAGAATGGGTCTTTGGCGAGACTGCCGGAGTTCTACCGCCTCGAGGAAGAGGAGGGCGGGGGAGCCAAGTGGATTCCCGTCGCCGAGGATGAAGTCCCCGCCGAGACCGGCCTGGTAGGCTATGGGTTCACGCCGCCACCGGCCGCCCCGCCCGAGCCGTACGTCACGCCCGAGGACCCCGCGAGTTGCTGGAAGACCCCCGGGCCCGTGGCCGGGCCCTTCCGCGCCGAGCTGGGCGACGGCAGCGTGGTGACGTACTACTGGTACCGCTTCGCCGATCAGCCGGCCCTACTCAACGCCGACTTGACCGACGCCGAGCGCGAAGCGATGCAGGGCAAGGTGGAGCTACTGCATCGCGACTGGAGTATCGACGGGGAGTACCTGGCGCCTCCGGAGCGCGGTGAGCTGGCGGCCCTCGACCCGGCCCTCATCGTAACCCCGCCCGAGGGACTGGAGATCGGGTACGTGCCCATCGTCACCCGGCAGGAGCTGGGGCGGTAGACCGGCAGCGGCGCGGGCTAAGCTCCTTGCACCTCGTTGGTGTACGGGATCTGATCGTAAGCGTCCACCTCGTACCCGAACCGCTCCCAGTAGACATGCTCGGGCTGGAAGTCGTCGTCACAGTGCTCCAGCCATGCCCGCAGCTCGTCTTCCAGGTCGGCTCGGAGGCCCCGGTGCTCCGGGCTGGCGACCAGGTTGCGGAGCTGGTAGGGGTCATCGTGGTTGTCGTACAGAAGCCACGGGGCCTCCAGGTTCCGGATGTACGTGTACCGCTCCGTGCGGATCCCTCGCCATGGCGTGAGGTCCCGGGCATCGGCGAAGGTGCAGGGGTGCTGGAGGAAAGCCGAGGTGGGCTCCGGCCCCGCGTGGCCCAGGGCTAGATGGGAGAGATCCCGGCCCTCGCACGCGCCGGGGACGCCCACGCCGCTGAGGCTGAGCAGTGTCGGCATGATGTCGACCACGTTGAAGGGCACCGCGGTTCGGGTGCCCGCGGAGATCCGCCCCGGTTGCCGGATCATGAAGGGCACCCGGATCGACTCATCCCACGGCCGTTGCTTCTTCTGCCGGCCTTGGGAGCCGAGCATGTCGCCATGGTCGGAAGTGAACACCAGGATGGTGTCCTCGGCAACGCCCGCGTCGGCCAGGGCGCGGTCGATGCAGCCGAAGCAGAGGTCCAGGGCGGCCATGTGGGAGTAGTAGCCGGCGATGTCGGCGCTGATGTCCAGGCTGCAGTTCGGCGGCAGCTCGATCTCCTCGGGATCGAAGACCTTATACTCCTCCGGCATGAGCTGATACGGGCCGTGGGGCGGGCCCCAGGAGACGAAGAGGCAGAAGGGGTCGGGCTCGGAGGCCTTCCGCTCGATGAAGTCCACCGCCAGGTCCGTGTGATGGTCGGCGTCATAACCGTCGATCCAGATGGGCTCCGGCTCGTCCCGGAAGTAGAAGCTCCCCATGTAGTTATGGGTGCAATTCGCGACGGCCCACTCATCGAACCCCTGGCGCCGCGCGCCCTTGGGCGTGAAGCCGCCGCGCTCCGGCCCGTCCAGATGCCACTTGCCGATATAGCCCGTGGAGTAGCCCGAGCGGCCGAGCCTCTCGGCGATGGTGTCGAAGCGCGTGGGCAGCCGAACGTCGTTGAGCACCATGCCTGTGCTGAGGGGATAACGCCCGGTGAGCAGGGCTGCCCGGTAGGGGGTGCAGACGGGGCAGCAGGACACGGCGGTATCGAAAACGGCGCCCTGGCTCGCGACGGAGTCGAGGTTTGGGGTCCGCACCTGCTGGTTCCCCATGAACCCCACGGACTGGGCCCTGAGCTGGTCGGCGAAGATGAAGACGATGTTCGGCTGAGGAGCCAAGACGTTCCCCCCTGGGAGTCGGCGCTAGTCGTCTAGTTCGCGGGCCGTTTGCCGCGCCCTTTGAGGGGGGTGGGTCGGCGGCGCTAGCGACAGCCGTGTCACTCCCCGGACGGCATCCTGAAGGCGGGTTCGCCTGTGGTTGGGATGATGTACCGGAATCACCGGGCTGCGGGCTAGGCCCCGTCGCGTGGCTGTGCGCATCCCGGGTGGGGGTGATCGCGGGTAGGGATCCCTAGGGCTGGACTTCAGCATCCACGCAGACGTCGCAGAACCGGTGCCCCATGTTCGTCAGACTCACTGCTTCGCGGTGAATGTGTGGCTCTCGGTCCGGCATTCCCTCGATCTCCTTTACGAAGGCCAGGAATGTCTCGCTCTTCTGGAGAGGTGCGTAGCGGGAGCGATCCGCTACTGACGTGTCGCCAGGGATCTCGAGCAGCCCGAGCCGTACGAGGTTGCTCAGATAGACAGGTGTCGATTCCGGGTACTCACATTCAGCCTCGATGCCAAGCAGGGAGAAGTGGCGAACATGCACCGCTTCGCCCTGACCACTGCTCAGCCTCGCGTCGAGTGTTATGGCCGGCCGGGACGCATGGTCGGTCGCGAAAACGCGCATGATCCGGGCTTCATCTGGGGTCATCTCGGACAGGATGCGGGCAAACGCTGGGTGTGCGTCGAGCGCTGTCTCCTTGTCCATCGCCGTAGCCAGGAGCTTCACGTACATGTCGCGCAGGTCTTCGCTGAATCCGCCAGTAACAAGGCCCTGGATTGCGGGAAGGTAGACATTGGGTGGCGGGGTCTGGATCCGCGCCTCCGGTACACCCTGGAGTTCGCTGGCCAGCTTCACGTCCAGCCAATCGTGCGCTGGCTGGAGAAGAGCGTTGAGACCCTTCAGTGGAAGCAAGAAGTGGTTCACCGTACGGGCGACCTCGCGGAGCCCTTCACCCAGCTCCTGGGCCGCCGGTTGTAGAAAGTCCTGGTAGAAGGGGAAGGCCTTGGCGAGATCCGCTATGAGTTTCGTCTTCTCCGCCGCGTCCGGAACCAGTTCGGCTCCCGGCTCCTCTTCTGATCTCGCCATCAGGATGCCACCCTTCGCGCCGGCCCTGGGATGTCCAAGCCGGCGTCCGCGTACCGGGGCATGGGGTTGGGGTGTGCCTTCGCGATCCTATAGCACTTGTCGAACAGCATGTACTCACCTCTCTGCCACGTCGTCGAAGGATGCGAGATCATCCATGTGGAATGTAATACCGTTTACCAAATAGGTCAACACAATGTGGGCGTGGGCTGACGGGTGAAGATAGCGTTCAAGACGAACAAGCTACGGGACGCGTGCAACGACTCCCGGAAAGGGATCCAGGAGTTCGGCTCAAAGCGCTTCAAACTCATCCGGCGGCGATTGGACGATTTGGAGGCCTGTGAGACCCTAGGGGCCATGTATGCTCTGTTCACGGGGAGCAGTCGACTTCACGAGCTGTCCGGCGACATGAGCGGCAAATGGTCACTCGACCTAGACCATCCGTATCGGCTCATCCTGGAGCCGATCCTTGGTGGCGAGTCAGAGAAAGCGCTATCAGCGAAAGCAGTCCGTATCTTGGGGGTGAAGGACACGCATGGATAACGCCATTCAGAACGACTACAGACCCGATGAAGTGAGCCCGCCAGGAGAGACCCTCGCCGACGTGATCGAGGATCGGGGGATGTCCCAGGCATCGCTAGCCAGGCGCACGGGCTTGAGCACGAAGACCATCTGCGGGCTCATCGCCGGCCGCGAACCCCTGTCGCAGGATACCGCCCTGGCCCTGGAGACGGTACTTGGGGTGCCCGCGCGCTTCTGGAACAGCCGGGAGGCCGCGTACCGGGAGTCCCTGGCGAGGAGAGCCGAGGAAGAGAAGCGTGCCCAGTACGGCCAGTGGACGAAGCAGTTTCCCTATTCGGACGGGGTGAAGCTGGGCTTCCTCGAACCCACGCGCAAGCTATCGGACCGGGTACGCTCCCTCTGCGCCTTCTTCGCGATCTCTAGCCCGGAGGCCTATGGTCGGGTCCGCGAGGAGCTGCTACCGGCGTGGCGCGAGGAGCGTACGGCCAAGGGGGACGTGCACGCCCGCGCCATGTGGATGCGCATGGGTGAGATCAAGGCACAGGAGATGGACTGCCAGCCTTACGACAAGGCAGCGTTCCGTGCAGCACTGGATGAAGCTCGGAAGTTAACGTGCGTCCGCGATCCCGAGGACTTCGTCCAGAGACTCCAGGATCTATGCGCTGGGTGCGGAGTAGCTGTGGTGTTCGTCCCGGAGTTGAAGGGCACGGCGGCCTATGGAGCCACCCGTTGGCTGTCACCCGCCAAGGCGATGATCGCCCTGAGTCTGCGGCGCAAGACGAACGACCAGCTATGGTTCGCGTTCTTCCACGAGGCGGGCCATATCCTTCTGCACGGCCGGCGTGACGTCTTCATGGAGCGCGATAGCGGGATCCCGCGGGACGAGGCTCTGGCGCAGAAAGAAGAGGAGGCCAATCGCTTCGCAGCCGACCACCTCATACCACGCGGCAGATACGAGGAGTTCATCTTCCGCGGGTTGCGCGGTGCCAGCTCAATCCGCGAGTTCGCCAAGGAAGTTGGCATTGCTCCCGGGATCGTCGTCGGTCGCCTGCAGCGCGAGAAGCACATCAAGTACAACCGCCACAATGACCTGAAAGTGCGGTATCAGTGGAGCGGCGGAGGGGAAGACGTCTAGCCGGCGCCCACCGCCAACGGAGCTACCGCTACTCCCCTCAATTCCGCGCCGCGTGCCCAGCCAGCCAGCGGCACACTTCCCGGATCGTCTCCGGCTCGCAGTATGGCGGCATCACGCCCGCCGAGGTCACCACGATTCCCCGGTGGTGGGGGAGGGGTTCGAGGGCCGACTCGATGATCCCGATGATCTCCCGGGCCGGTCGCAGCCAGTCCATGGCCTGGGTGCCGCCCACCAAGCACTTGTCGCGACAGACCGAGCGGCCATCCTCCAGAGTCGTGTTGCCCAGGGTCGGTCGGGTGAAGGACTCGAAGCCCCGGCACGGCACCTCGGCCAGGTCCGGCAGCAGCGCCTTCAGGTGACCGCACATGTGCAAGACCAGATGGGGCGGCCCATCGGCCAGCACCCGGGCGTACTCCATGATGTGAGGCTTGTTGAGCCCGCGGTACTGCTCGACGGAGATCAGTGTGGTCGAGGTGTTCTCCGAGAGGTACGCCGCATCGGCGGGGCTGCGCTCGGCCAGCAGCTCCGCACACCGCACCAGGCCACCGTGCATCGCTTCGAAAAGCTCGGAGACCTCGGCGGGGTGGTCCTTGAGGAGGTAGTGAGCGTTCTCGATCCCCGCCAGCCACTCCACCCAGTGCATCAGCGGCGACTGGCCGAAGCACGTAAACATCAAGCAATCGTCGCCCAGGGTCTGGTACCTCTCCTCGGCGGCGCGTAGGCGGTCCTCGTCGATCCGCCACTCGGCGTCGGAGTACCATGCCGTCATCCCCCGAATGTCCGCCAAATCGTGCATAGGGAACCTGACCGGGTGCCAGGCCTGGGAGTGGTTGTCGAACTGGTCCACGCGGCGCATCTCCCGGCCCGGCACCCCGAAGGTGGTCACCCGCGTGTCGCCATCGCGCCTCATGTCGACGGAAGTGGTGGTACGGCGTGCCGTGAGCGCCGAGTCCATCGGCTCATGGCGATCACTGCCGATCCACTCATGGAGCGAGTCCAGGTCCGCGTCGGCAAAGCGCCCTTCTCGGTGGCGGGGGTAGGCGCCATCCAGCTTCGGCCAGAACGGGATCCGGTCAACCGGCTCCAGCCTCAGAGCGGCCAGCCAGCGCTCCTTCGGGGTCATGGCATCGGGCATGCGGCGTCGCTCCCCTCGGTGCGGTCATCGGGGGAGTTCATGGGGCCCGAAGGCCTAACCTGCTGCGGGGCAATGCCTTCACTCTTGGGCCGACAGCGCGTCCATCACCCCACGAGCATCCTCGTCCAGTCCGTGGATGTAGCTGGTAGTCGTCGCCGGACCCGAGTGCCGCGCCTGGCGCTGGGTGAGCGGCAGATTGCCGGCACTCGCCTTGAGCGCCCTCGTCACGAAGCTATGCCGCAATGCGTGGAAGCCGCGCCGCTCGACGCCCGCCGAGGCGTGCTCCGTCGCCGGGCGTAGAAGGCCCCGTGTGGCGCCCTGCGAATGGTGTCAGCGAGGGGGAGTCGCGCATGAAGGTGCTGGCTATCGAGGGACCCCGGCGGAGCGCACTTCACGAGGTCACCACACCCAGGCCGGTCGGCGACTGGGCCCTTGTCAGAGTCACATGTGCCCCTATGTGTACCGAGTTCAAGGGCTATAGGGAGGGCCGGGTGAGCGAGGGCCTCGGCCATGAGGCTGTCGGTGTGGTGGAGGCAGTGGCCCAGGAGGGGCCTGTCCAGCCGGGCAATCGCGTGGTCGTCATGCCCCAGTACCCGTGCGGCCAGTGCACCCTCTGCCTAACCGGTGACTACATTCACTGCGAGCACAGCCCCGACTTCGTCGCCAAGACCGGCGGCGACACCGGCCAGGCGACTATGGCCCAGTACCTGATCAAGCCCATGTCGCTGCTGGTGCCCATACCCGATGAGATGCCGGACGAGCACGCCGGCATGGCGTGCTGCGGCCTGGGCCCGACCTTCAGCGCCTGCGACCGACTCGGCCTATCCGGCATGGATACCGTCTTGATCACGGGACTCGGACCCGTCGGGCTGGGGGGCGTGATCAACGCCAAGCACCGCGGAAGCCGGGTCATCGCGATCGATCCAGTTGCATATCGGCGCGAGCTGGCTGCCTCGCTGGGAGCCGATCACGTGCTTGAGCCCACCGACGTAACGCTTGAGCACATCCGCGACCTCTGCCGAGGACGCGGCGTGGACAAGGCGATCGAGTGTGCGGGCGTTGCCGCCGCGCAGAGGCTCTGTATCGACGCCCTCCGCAGGCGTGGCGAGATGGCCTTCGTGGCCGAGGCCGGCGACCTCGTCGTCAAGGTCAGCCAAGACCTGATCCGTAAGGGCCTGACGGTGCACGGCGTCTGGCACTACAACATGGGCAGGACCCCGGCGATGATGGAGCAGATAACCGAGATGGGTGTCCAGCTCGACCAGCTCATCACCCATCGGTTCCCTATGAGCGGCGCGGACGAGGCCTTCGAGCTGCAGATGACTGGCGAGTGCGGCAAGGTCGTCCTGGACCCCTGGAGCTGAGAGCGCCGCTGCCACCCTTGGCAGCCATCAATGGGCCAGGGCGTGATCCTCGGGCCGCAGCCCGCGTCTGTGTCCGCCCACCCCGATTGGGCTCGGGTTGTACTCACCCACGATGTCCACGTCGCTGCGCTCGGGAATGTTCTCCTCCATCCCCAGGCCCCAGTAGCATGCGTTGACCAGCAAGCGCCGGAACCCCTCGCTCTCCAGATCTCCGCTATGACCCATGGTCGTGGTGAAGACCCGCGAGGCCTTGCCCTCGGTGCCTGTGTAGCTCTTGGTCCAAGCCACCGGAACCGGGTCTTTCTCCGGATGCGGGGGATCGACCGGGTCCATGCCTGTTAGCACCTGCCCCATGACCAGCGGCTGGCTGTCGCCGGTGAGCGTGGTGAGCGCGTACACGTCCGAAGGCCCCCAGATGTCGTCACAGCCCGAGACGATGGGATGGTCCTCCATGCCCTCGGCAATGAGACCGCGGGTACTCTCCACCTGGTGATGGCCGTAGTGGTCGACCCACGTCTCCCCGAGTACCTGCCGCCCGTACCCGCCCTCCGATGCCCCCTTCGCCTGGAAGCTCCACTTGGCGTACGGGCTCTCGGGGCGTTTCGCGTAGTTGAAGGC
>WJIW01000317.1 GCA_014730065.1 Armatimonadia bacterium
ATCGCCCGGCCGATGCGCTTGGCGCCGCCGGTGACCAGCGCGGTGGCTTCGATTGCCGTGACGGCCATACTGTCCTCCGCGTCTCGCTAGTCGCACCGGTCCGCAAAAGGCTCACATGCCTCCACGATCAGCGCGGCCGCGTGGTGGGCTTCTGCTGCGTTCAGGGGGGACGCGTCGGGCTCTCCCGTCGGGTAGCGGGCGAGCACAGCCCACTGAGTCAGGAGTGCCAACGCGTCTCGGTGACGCGCTAGTCCCGCCGGCCCGGGTGCAAGCAGGGCCAGGGCCAGCAGATCATGCGTTCTGGGGAAGCCGATTCCGCTAGCCATGAGCAGCGCCTTGATTGACTTCTCCGCGGCCTGCTGGCATAGGAAGCAAGCTATGCGGGGAGCCGCAGACGCCTCGATAAGATGGCCCGCCGCGTCCAGGTCCTCCTGAGCGTAGGCCAGCCATACCCGGGCCTCGTCAGTCTCGCTCATACAGCACGAGCCCCTCCTCGTTGGCCTGGTGCAGCACGTCCCACGTCAGGTGCGCTCGGGCCCGAATCTGGTCTGGGGTCGTGACCACGATGTCCTTCGGAATGGCCAGGTCCGCCAACTCCTTCCTTACCTCAACCGCCGCCACGCGTGTGTCATCACACTCGTCGAATTCTAGAAGCAGATCGACATCGCTGTGGGGGGTAGCATCACCACGAGCGTACGACCCGAACAGCGTGATGCGGCGTGGCTGGAAGTGCTCGACGATCACGCGGACCATCTGTCTTACCTCCGGTGGTAGAGCCTCCAGATCCGTAGCCAACGTCGAGCCCCTCCTTCCTTCCACTGCCTCGAACCAGTATACCGCGATCTGAGCAGGTCGGAGGACCTGGCTGTCGAACCAGGCTCCCACTTCGCACCAGGAGGCCCCCATGCCCACAATGATCACACTCCTCACGCTGTCGCACGCAGTTCTCGGTCCTGTGGACACGCCGGACTTCGTCACCCAGGAGATCATCGATCGGGGCATCGTTAGTATGGGCGATGGCTCCCGGCTGAACGCGGTAATCGCCAAGGCCGAGGCTGGCGAGCCCGTCACCATCGGCGTCATCGGCGGCTCCATCACCCAGGGGGCCGGCGCCAGCGGTGAAGCGACCCGCTACGGCAACCGCGTCGCCGACTGGTGGCGCGAGGCCTTCCCGCAGTGTGAAGCCACCTTCGTCAACGCCGGCATCGGCGCCACGGGGTCGGACATTGGCGCTCACCGGGTCAGCGATGACCTGCTCGTCCATGGCCCCGACTTCGTCGTCATCGAGTACGCCGTGAACGACCCCAACACCGAGCTGGCCGCCGAGACCCTGGAGGGGCTGGTCCGGCAGGTCCTCGCCCACCCCACCCAGCCGGCCGCCATGCTCCTGTTCACCATGCACCGCGGGGGCGGCAACGCCCAGGAGTGGCACTCCAAGGTGGGCGACCACTACGGACTCCCCATGGTGAGCTTCCGGGACGCGGTATGGCCCGAGATCGAGGCCGGCCGGGCGGAGTGGGAGGACGTGGAAGCCGACGAGGTGCACCCCAACGACGCGGGCCACGCCATCTGCGCCCGCCTGGTGGCCGAGGCCATCGACCGCCAGCGCCGGTCGGAGGCGACCCCCGATGAGCCGGCGGCAGGTCTACCCGAGCCACTCATCTCCGATGTCTTCCAGCGGGCCACGCTGCTGACCGTGGAGGATGACCCGCCCATCCGGCTGGACGGCTTCACCCAGGGCCATACGACTCAGCTCGGGACGGCCTGGTGTGCCGATGAGCCGGGCGCGACCCTCGCGCTGGCGTTCGAGGGCAGCTCCTGCGCCGTCTCCTACTTCCGCATCAAGGGCGACATGGGCCGGGCCGAAGCTTGGGTGGATGAGGGCGACAGGATCCTCCTGGAAGGTTGGTTCGACGCCGACTGGGGTGGCTACTCCGCCTGCGCCTTCATCGCCCGGGGCCTGGGACCGGGGGAGCACACCCTTCATATCAGGGTGCTGCCGGCCCGAGCCGAGGCGAGCGAGGGCCACCGGTTCGAGGTGCATGGCGCGCTGGTGGCGGGACGCTAGGCTGCACAGATGACGTTGGGCAAGTTCACTCAATGAGTTGTTGACACCCCCCCGGTTCGTTATGATGTGCGCGGTGAGCTTCACACTGGGCCATGGGGTATGTAGCAGCGGCTGATGGAGACCATTTCGTATGCGCGGCAGTGCAGGTGGCCTGAGCCTGCGCGCGACGGGAGGCACTCCATGGCTGCCCTACTCGCGCTAACGCATGCCCTGCTTCTCGCCCAGCCGGCGGAGCCATTGTCGCCGGCCGAAGCCCTCACCACCCTCGCCGGCGAGAACGATCTCTCGCTCCTCGCCATCGACCTTCCCCAGGAGCCAGCCTTCACCGGCTCCACCGATGAGCTGTGGCCGGCGCTATGGGCCCTGGAGGCCGAATGCGGCATCGAGGCGACGGTATGGCGGGGCATGCTACTGGCCCGCCCGAAGCTGCCCGGCACCACGAGCGAGCGGATCCGAGGTGCGCTGTCCGAGGAAGACGAGGGGCTGTTGTTCCGGGACATCCCTCGCTACCGCACGATGGGATGGCCCGACGAGTGGTGGAGCGTCGTTGCCGCGTGCCTCCGGGAGATGGTCTTGCACCCGAAAGCGGAGGGGACGCGGGAGCTTCAGCAGCGGGCGGCCCTCTGGATGGCCGCCCGTGACCTCCAACTGACTTTGCGTCTGTCGGATGGGCTGGAGTTGGGCACCGCGGGCGTGCAGCTCTGGGAGCAGGGCGGCCTGGACGGCGGCCCCGTGGTCGCCGTGGAGGTACCGCGCGAGGACCGCTTCGATACACTTGGACCGGTTTTCGAGCGCATCTTCGGGCTGGCGTACCCACTTCCGGAGTCGGTGTGGTCGGCCGACGGGGGGATGATCGAGTCCGGTCCCGCATCGGCTCCCGCCCAGGACGTCACCCGCGCGCTCCCTGGGGTCACCGTCTCCGGCGAGAGCGATCCAGTCGACCGGTGGCGCGCCCTTGCGCTCCTGACTGGCCAACATCTCACGTGGACCCCCGGGGAGCCGGTACTGGAGCCTCCGGCGTGTCACCTGGAGGCGATCATAGCGGCGTTACCCCTCGACGCCGCCGCACTCTCCACGCTGAGTAGCGCTGAACGGGAGTCGGAGAGAGCGGCCCGGGCGGACGCGTTCTGGGTGAGCCTGCCGGCAAGCGACCGGTCCGTGTTGACCCAGGAGCGCTGCACGGAGGGTGACACCGAGGCTTGGCCCGCCATCGAGTGGGCTCTACAGCCCCAATGGGCGGGTCAGTTGACCACGCGAGTCCTCAACTGCCTCCCCGAGCGCGACGGGCCCGTGCCGCTCTGGGTGCACCATCTCTCAGGCGAGGACGGGTGGTACCGTCTGAGCTCGCCGGCTCTCGCCGAGGAGTTCAGGGGGGCCGCGTACTACGCGATCCGCGAGGAGGTCGGGGTCCAATGATGGTCCGTCGATCCATGCAACGCTGGTCTGTGATTACCGCATGGGGAGCGGTCGTGTTGGTCAGTGGAGCCCTCGCGCAGCAGCCGGCGGGCCCCACGCCAGCGGGCGAGATGACACTGCACCAGGCACTGGGGCGGCTCGCGGCCATCCACGGCGACGCATCGTACATCATCGCCGGTGACGACAGCGATGCCATCGCCGTGTCCTTCGCCGGGAGGAGCGCACCCCAGGACATCCGCGGAGTCGCGGAGAGTTTTGGGGTAGAGGCGACTTGTGTGGATGACCTGTGGGTCGTCGATGGCGTCGCCACGGGTCCGCTCGAATCGGCTCCTTGGGCCATAGCAGTCCAAGAGGATCCAGCCTGGAGTGAGCCGGCCGACACCGAAGAGGAAGCCATCCTCCGAGCCAGCTTCAGTAGCGTGGGAGCCCCCAAGCTGCGCAGGGCGCTCGTCCGGGTGGCCGAAGCGGAAGGGGTGCCCAGGACGCCTTCGCTGGAGCGGGGCGCCGCGCGCGTAGGTGTTCGGTTGCGGCCCGGCACGCCCGAGCACACCGCGGTGTATGAAGGCCTGCGGCAGCATCGCCTATGGGCCATCGCAGCGTCCGCCACGCCCGCTGCGACCGATGCGCTGCTCGAGCGAGCGCTGCCCGACGTGGGCCCCAGGTGGGCCCTGCAAGTTGAGCAGCAGGCCGCGCCGGCCGGCACGCGCCTCACCGCATCGCTGCGGCCACCCGACGACTCCGGCATGGAATGGCGGGTCGCTGGCTGGTACGAGACCATCAGCGAGCCGGGCCGCTTCTATCCTCCGCTGGGGACGACCGAGGCCCACCAATGGCGCGGCCACCAGCGGGAGCGAGCCCTGAGCCCGCTCGGGACCGAGCCCGTCTTCTGCACCGCGGCAGGCAGCCTGAGGGAGGTATGCGCCGAGTTGTCCAGCGTGCTCCCCGTCACGGTGACGGCGCACGAGTCCCTTGCGGCCGTCCCGGTGCAGTTGAGGCTGGCTGGCGTGCCGCTGGATGTGGCGCTGCCGTGCCTGGCGGCTGCCGTCGGCTCCGGCATGGCTTCCACGGCCGCCAGCCAGGAATACGTTGTCGGCGGCAATCGCGAGGCCAACTGGCCCCTCTTCGGTCTTCTACCGCTGGAGGCACGACTCGCATACCACACGCGCGATGACCTGAGGACCATCAACCCGATCCGCGGGCTGGTGCCCGAGCGCGACTACGAGCGCCTGCTCCGCGACGGAGTCCCTTGGGGAGAGCTCGACGCGGGGTTGCGGCAGCGAGTGCTGAGGCTGGCTGCTCGCCCCGTCAGATGGGCGGGGGAGGCGGCTTTGGCCGAGCAGGCGGCGCAACCCCTCTTCATCGTCTTCATCCTCGATCAGGACACCGGCCTCCTGTGGGCCACCCTGTCACCGGACTCCCTGAAGCTGCTCCGACTGCCCGTGCTCAGCGACGAGCAGGCCGCAGCGGTGGCACGAGGAGACCTGACGCTCCGGTGGCCAGCCGACCCCCTACTGTCACACCCGAGAGCGAGCCACCCGTATGCGCCTCGCAACGTCGGTACCCGTTCGTCGCCGCCGGTGGTCACCGGCACGGGATCAGCCGGGGGAAGTCCCGTGCTCGCGGCAGGTCCGTAGCATGTGACACCATGGCGAGGCAGAAAGCGCGCCCTTGGCGCGCCATTCGTCGGGCGCGGCTGGGCTTGTCCGCTGCTTCGACGCAAGGGCTGCCATGGACATCGATCGATATCTACCGTACGAGCGGGCGCGTCAGAGCCAATCTCTACTCCGAGGAAGAGGGCGCACCAGCCGAGATCATGCAAGACGAGGAGGTTGCCTCGCACACGTACGTCGCCGTGAGACCCCGCCTCCGGTCGACCTGCTGCCGGGTGGCGTGATAGTCGGCGTCGTCGCCTGCATGCCGGCGGAGTAGAGCAACACCGGCAGGGGCGCAAGCGTCTCCCTTCGAAACGGGCCTCGCTGGAGGTGGCGCCTCGTGTCGCGCAATGCCAAGATCGCCATCGCCGTCGTCGCCGTACTGGCCATCGGTGCGGTGGTCGCCGCTATCATGCTCGCTAGGTCGCCAGGGGTGCAGCGCCTGGCCGGTGAGGCCATGGTGGACATAGCGATGGACG
>WJIW01000318.1 GCA_014730065.1 Armatimonadia bacterium
CTGGAGAGGCTGGGCGTGCGCCTCGGGGGACTCCTCGGGTTCGTGCTCGGGGATTCGGTGGCCGTACATACCGAGCCAGCCGACTTCGCCGATGAATACTCGGAGCCGAGGGGTGCGGCATCCGCCGACGTCGATTGTGTCTGCCTGCTCTCCGGAGGGCTGGACTCGCTCGCGGGAGCGGTCGCCCTGCTGGAGAATGGCCGCAAGCCCCTGCTCCTCTCGCACGAGACCGGCAACCCCGTCACCCGGTCCAGTCGCGAGCACGTCCGGAAGTGCCTATCGGCTCGCTACGGCCCCGTCGAGTCCGCGTCGGTCCACCTCAATGCGTCGGGCCGGCGGGAACCGCGGTGGCCCTTCCCCGACGAGCGCCATCAGGAGCCCACGCGGCGCTGCCGGAGCTTCGTTCCTCTGGCCGCGGCGGCGGCTCTGGCGCACGGCCTGGGTCTCCAGGAGGTATGGATCCCCGAGAACGGCGTGATGGCGGCCCAGCTTCCCCTAACCCGAGCCCGGGTGGGCAGCTTCACGACGCGCACCACTCACCCCCGATGGCTCCGGGGCCTGGAGGGCCTGTTCTCGGACTGTCTTGGCGAGACGATCCACATCATCAACCCCCTACTGGGCATGACCAAGGCGGAGGCCGTGGGTGACCTGATCCTCCCGCATCTGAGCGAGGACGCCGTCCGGGGGACCGACTCATGTTGGGCCGTCGGGCGCCAGGCCGTGCCGTGTGGGGGCTGCGTCCCGTGCATCGTGCGGCGGCTGACCTTCGCCCGATGCGGGCTCGCGCCCGAAGCGGCGGCCTCCGACCCCTTGTCCGACCCTTCCGGCCAGCCCCGCACCGAGGGCCGGCGAAACGTCACGGCGATACTGTCTCTGGTTCGGGATTTCGCACTACTTGACGACGACAGACTGCGGCTGCGGTATCCTGAGTTGGCGTACGTCGAGCCCGAACAGGACACGACTGTGGCGGTGCTGCGGCGCTTCGCCCTGGAGGTCGCTAAGGTGTGTCGGCGCGAGTACCCTGAAGCCGGGCGGCTACTGGGCCTGGAGTAGTCCCGCGCCACTGTGGCCTCCCGCCCGTGTCCAAGGGATAGCGAGATCCCATCTTGCCGCGCCAATGCGCGGAGGAGCCTTGCGATGTATCCGAGACAGCTCCATCTGGCCCTAGTGCTCGCCGTGGTCGCGTCCGGCGCGGCGGCCCAGGGCCTGGCTGTTCGCTCCCTGGACCAGATTCCGGGCCTAGAGGCCGAGGGCATCGAGCTCACGCCGATCACCGCCGGCGGCAGAGGCGTGCTGGTCACCGTAGATGAGGGGGGCGGCTGGCTCAGCGTCCCCATCGACGGTCTCGAGGGCTCGGACGGACCGGGGCTGCGGATGACCCTGGAGGGCCAGCGGCGGGACGGTCAGGGGGGAGCGATGGCGGAGCTCCTGGCGGCGGGAGAGCCGATGGATGCGCAGCCGCTTTGGCTGGCCGATACCTGGCGCGCGACCCGTCTCCTGTGGCGAGTGCCCGAGAGCAGCAGACCCGAGGCGGTGCGGCTGCGCTTCGATGGGCCGGCGGCTTTGGTTCTCGGCCGCGCGACCTTGGGCGCGGCGCCCCACGTCCTCCCCGAGCCCCTGCCCACGCGCCGCATCCCCAACGGTGGCTTCGAGCTGGGTCTGGCGGGGTGGGCCCCCTACGGCACAACCGCGCCCGTGGTCCGGCTGACCGACCAGCGGCCCGGGTCGGGACGCTGGTGTGCCGAGATGACGACGCAGCCAGCACTGCTGCCCATCGTCTTCCGGTCCTGGCCCCTCCCCGAGGTGGGGGTGCCGGAGCATGTGGGCATGATCACCCGTCGCGCCATCGAGCTTCAGCCCGGTCAGCCTTACACCATCTCCCTGCTGCTACGGGCTAGCCAGCCTGGCGCAGGGGTGGATCTGGGCGTGTACCAAGACACAGGCACCGAGGCGCAGGCCCATCTCGAGGTGTCCCGGGAGTGGCGGCCTTACGTTGTGCATGTACTCGCCGAAGGCCGTCGCGGCGCGCTGTGGATCCGGCCCACCCTGGACGGCTCGGGCGGTGACACTCGACTCTGGGTCGATGATGTGGCGTTGCACCGCGGCCGGCTGGAGGCAGCCCCCCGGACCCGCGGCTCGGCTCCCGACATGGCACTGGCGCCAACGGCCCCGGCTGGCGTGTACGGGCCGGCGGAGCCGATGACGGTGGTGCTGCGCGCCGTGGGGTTCACCGCCGGCGCTGATCTTCCGGTGACGGGCGAGGTGCGGGACATCGCCGAGCAAGTTGTGCATCGCTTCGAGGTGGACCTGCCGGGCGTGCCCGCGGGTGAGGTATCCGAGAGGGTGCTCGCCCTGCCCATCGACGATATGGGCTTCTTCCGGGTGACCGCTCGATGGACCGAGGACGAGGACGAGTTCACCCGCGATGTGCGCATCGCCCGCTATGCGCCATACGCGGCCGATGACTCCCCGCTGGGTGTTAGCCGGGGATGGGACGTGAATGGGCCATGGCGTGTGGCTCGCACGGCGGGCGTATGCTGGGCCCGGGAGTGGATCGGCGCGTGGGATGTGGTCGAGAGTGAGGCCGGTCAGCGCTCCCTGCTGACGCCGATCAGCTTCGCCCAAAGGTATCGCAGCCTGGGTTACCGGATCCTGGCCTGTGTCCCCTTCCCATCGGCCCGGTGGGAGGCACCGGTGGACGAGGCGACCTGGCGGTCCGAGGGCGTGTTCGACTTCGTCGGTAGCCGTGCCTATCTTCCCGACGACCCCGGCGCCCTGCCGGAGCATGTAGCCTCCCTGGCCGCGGGACTGGGTGGATCGGCCCAGGCCATCGAGCTGCTCCAGGAGCCTCTGGTCTCCGGATGGTCCATGCCCTCGGCAAGGTACGGACCGAGCGACTACGTGGACCTCTGCCGCCGGACGGACCAGGCCTTGTCCGACGCGGGCTGGGCCGGCGTGCTCGTGGGAGGCGCCGGTGCCTTCCCGACGGACCGAGCCGCTGAGACGGTAACGGCCCTGGCGGAGCAGGACCTGAGGGCAACCCTGGACACCTGGAATGCTCACGCGTACCTCTTCGGCTTCCCCGCCGAGGCCCTGGCATCACCCGCTGCGGCCCTCGATACCGCGACGGGAGGTGCGCCCATATGGGTCACCGAGCTGGGGATCTGGGGCGACGATACGCCCTCGGCTCTCACGCCCCACCGTAAGGGAACCATGCCCTCGGAGCTGGCGGCGGCCGATGCGAGCGTACGGGCCGTCGCCATCCTGCTCAGCCACGGCGCGGAGCGAGTGTTCTTCTCCGCCCGGTCACTGCCGTGCCATGCCCCCGGTGGCGGGCGGGACTGGCTCGTCACGCCATCGGGACAGCCCCGCAAGGCCCTTCCCGTGATGGCCGCGCTAGCCGGGCTGCTGGGGCCCGGTCCCAGGGCCCGCGGCATCGTGGAGGGACAGGATTTCAGCGCGTACCTCTTCGACACCCACACTGGAGGCTTGGCCGTGGTGTGCCCCGACTACGGACACCAGGGACTGGCCTCGCTCGACGGGGTGGACACCACCATCCTGGACCTGTGCGGCAACGTCGTTGCGGCGCCGCCGGAGGGCGACTCAGCCTTCTACCTCACCTTCCCCGAATCCGAGGCCGGCGAGCTGGCAGCCATGCTCCGAGCCACTCCGCCCGGCGCGGAGTAGCGACCCTAGTCCTCGGCGAGCAGGACCATGAGGCGAGCGTAAGTGGAGGCCTTCCAGAGAGACTCCAATGCGCTCAGCTTCATGGTATCGTCGCCTCCCGTGTAGTCGCGATAGGTCTTGCCCACACGGTAGTAAGCGTAGGGAATGGTAGTATCGGCGCCCAGGGCTTCGGCCTCGGCCAGGTAGGCTCCCGCCCGGTTCTCCGCCTCATCGAGCACGGCGCTGAGCGCCGCTCGGCGCGACAGGATGGTCGTGCCCGTGGTGGGATCGTACTCCGCCCCCAAGCTATAGTACTTGGCAACCAGAGCGCTGCTGCGAGCGAAGGAGCCGATGGACAGGCCCAGGGTGGCCCACGTCGCCTCGGGCGTGTCCTCGCCCAGGTCCTGTGCGATAACGTCGCGAGCATGGCGGGCTCCGATGGCGAAGGCATAGTCCCAGTCGAACAGGGCGAAGGCCTGCTTGAATGCCGCCGGTGCGGCGCCCTCGTTAGCGGCCATGTCTTCCAGGACCACGCTGTCGAAGTACGCTACATTGGCGTCGGCGGCGTTCTTCATGGTGCTGGTCCACGCCTGGATGTCCGTGTCGCCGGCCAGGTCCGGGCCCGGCAGATCCCAGCCGATGGCTATCCGGTCCTGGGCGTAGTCCAGGAAGGCATCTAGCACGCCATAGATGATGGCCAGGCTGCCCAGCAGCTCGAAGGCCCGGTCCTGATCGGCCTGGTCGAGGGCCTGAAGCTCGGCCTCGAACTCACCCGCTTGCTGGAGGAGGCCGATGGCCTCCATACCGACGGCGTACGCGTCGGCGAGGGCAATGGCTTGAGTTACCGTGGTGGGCTCGCGTCCGGCCAGCTCCGCCAGGTACTCGTCCACCAGCGCGCCGGAGGCCATCTCGCGCGAGACGACTCGGGCGAGAGCGTCCACCGACTCGCCCTCATCTATGGTGTCGACCACCACCTGCACCAGCTTGGCGACCATCAGGAAGTACGCCGCCGACTCGACGGCGGAGTCGTACGCCGCGGCTGAGCTGCCCGCTCGAAGGTGCTGGTCGGCCTCGTTCCAGCTTTGGGCGCCGGCGGTCATGAGACCGATCTCGGCCTCCAGCTCCTGGAGGACTGCCTCATCGATCTGGTAACAAGCCGCCTCGTACTCCTCGGCTCGCTGGAGCCACTCGATGGCGGCATCGCGAACCCGGTCCATGGACTCCACGGGTGGCTCGGGTACCGATGCGACGGCGGGAGCCCAGTCTAGTTCTTCATCGGTGAACTCCTGGTATGCTTCGGCGACCGTGGCGACCTGCACGACCTCGATGCCCAGCTCCTCGCCTCGCCGGATCAGGTCCACCATGAAAGGCTCTGAGCCGCTCAGATCCAGATCCTCGCGCTGTCCGACGGGAACCAGGACCTTGGTCCGGCCGGCATCGGCGGCACCTTCGAGCTTATGCGGGATGCCGCCCACGGGTCCGATGGTGCCGTCGGGGTTCACGGTGCCCGTCATGGTGACGTCGTCGCTGAGGTCGGCGCTGGTGAGGGCGCTGAGCACGGCGACGGTGAAGAGCCCGCCCGCCGACGGGCCGTCGATGGCTCCCTCCACGGCGTACTCCACGGAGTAGGTGTTCATGGGCACGCCCGTGGCCAGGGAGGAGACGCACGCGGCCATCCATCCCGCCGCTTCCCACATGTCTCCACTGCCGCCAACCTCGCCCTCGGCGAAGCTGACCTTGGCCGATTCGCCTTCGTGGGGCGCGACGGTCACCCTGACGTCGCTGTAGCCGCCCGACCCGTCGAAGCCGTTGAACCAGAGCACGGCCAGGTCGCGCTCCGTCTCCTCGTCTACGCCTCCGCTGTTGCTGCCGGAGCCGGGTGAGATGGTGGTATTGCTCGCCGCCCCGCCTCCGCAGCACGGGCAGCCGGCCAGCCACGTCGCCAGGGCCAGGCCGATCAGAGTCGCCACGAGCATCATCGGTGTTCTGCTCACGTCCATGCTCCTCCCCCGAAACGAGCCCGCGTCCGGCGGATGGGTTCGCCGACGCCATCCGGGAGTTCCCACCTCGCCGTACCATTTCCTACCTACCGTCGTGCGTCCCCGGCGCCGCCAGGCCCTATGCTATACTGAGGATCGAATGGGTCGCGGCTAGGCCACAGGTGTCGAGCCGGGGCCGGACGGCAGGGACGGTCGCATCGGTACAGGGGGAGACCATAAGTGCCCGGGCGCAGAAGAGAGAGCTTCGCGATGAGCTTCACCCAGAGCTCGTCGGGACTCGGAGTTACCACGGGGGCAATGTTCGCGTCATCGGCCTGGTGGCCGCCCCTGGATGTCTACGAGTCCGAGGATCGGTACGTGATCGTGGTCGAGGTGGGTGGAGTGCCCGAGGACGCGCTGCAGGTTGAGGTCAGCGGGTCACAGGTTAGGATCGCCGGCTCCCGGCAGAGCCCCGCCAACCGTGTGGGCGAGAGCCTCAGCTCGGTGCACCATCGGGAGATCGACCACGGCGAGTTCGAGCGCCACATCATCCTGCC
Organism: Armatimonadia bacterium; assembly: GCA_014730065.1. Lineage (GTDB taxonomy): Bacteria > Armatimonadota > Zipacnadia > UBA1398 > UBA1398 > UBA1398. The sequence goes on from WJIW01000318.1 coordinate 6,203, forward strand.
CGGCCCCATCGCCGGCGATGCCGTGGAAGCGAGTGTGGCTCAGGGGTTCCTGGAGATCACCTTGCCCAAGCGCCCCAGCGAGGGCGGATCGACCAGTCGCTGCATCGAAGTACGCTGATCCGAATTCCGGTCACGGCGCAGGGCCGCTTCCCGCGGCTCGGCACCGCGTCCTCTGGTAAGGGTGTCCGAAGTGGCTGACGAACCGAGGGTAGTCGTTCCGCGGGTAGTTGGGCCTCAGGTTAAGGGCGGCGTGCCTGTCGGCGATTCCACCAACCAAATCCCCGCCGTCGTCACCGACGAGCTGGTGATGTTCCCGGGGATGATGGCGCCCCTGTCCCTCGACCGGGAGGAAGACATGGCCGCCGTGGACGAGGCCCTCGTCCAGTCCCGGATGGTGCTCGCATGCGCGCGCATGCCCGGTGCCGACGAGGACAGCTCGCCGGGTAATGAGGACATCTACCGGTTCGGTACCACCTGCCAGGTTCTGAAGAAGATCGCCGTCCCCGACGGCTCCCAGCGGGTTCTCCTCCAAGGCACCCAGCGGGGGAGCGTCAAACGGTGGGTCCAGACCGAGCCGTACTTCCTGGCCGAGGTCGAGATCATCGAGCCCCCCGTCGAAGAAGGCGAGGAGGACAACGAGCTGGAGGCCCTCCAGCGCCATGTCCTCGGCCAGTTCCAGCGCGTCGTCGAGCTCTCCCAGATCCCCGAGGAAGCGTACCTGACCGCCATGAATGTCGACACGGGTGGCAAGCTCGCCGATGTGGTGGCGGCGAACATGAACCTGCCCGTCTCGTCCCGACAGCTCATCCTGGAGACCACAGATCCCAAGGAGCGGCTGCGGGAAGTCTCGGAGATGATCCAGAGCGAGATCGCCGTGCTGGAGCTGCGTGACAAGCTCCGCACCGAGGCCCGGGGCGAGATGGAGCGAGCCCAGCGCCAGTTCTACCTGCGCCAGCAGCTCGATGCCATCAAGAAGGAGCTGGGCGAAGGCAATGAGCAAGAACAGGAGCTGAACGAGCTTCGGGAGTCCATCGAGAAGTCGGCCATGCCCGAGGAGGCCGAGCGCGCCGCCCTTCGGGAGATAGACAGGCTCTCGCGAATGGCTCCCGCCTCGGCCGAATACTCCGTGGGCCGCACCTGGATCGACTGGCTAATACGCTATCCGTGGGCCACCACGACCGACGATGACATCGACCTGGAGCAGGCTCAGGAGGTCCTGGATGAGGACCACTACGACCTGGAGAAGATCAAGGAGCGGATCGTCGAGTACCTGGCGGTCATGCAGCTCAACCCGGGCCAGCAGGGACCCATCCTATGCTTCGTAGGCCCGCCGGGTGTCGGCAAGACCTCCCTGGGCATGTCCATCGCCCGGGCCCTGGGGCGCAAGTTCGTCCGCATGTCCCTCGGCGGAATGCGTGACGAGGCGGAGATCCGGGGCCACCGGCGTACCTACATCGGCGCCCTTCCGGGCCGCATTGTCCAGGGCATGTGCCAGGCCGAGAGCAACAACCCGGTCTTCATGCTCGACGAAGTGGACAAGATCGGCATGGACTTCCGGGGCGACCCCGCTTCGGCCCTTCTGGAGGTCCTCGACCCGGCCCAGAACGACTCCTTCCGCGATCTCTACCTGGACGTGGATGTGGACCTGTCCAAGGTCATGTTCGTGACTACGGCCAACGTCCTCGATCCCATCCCCTCGGCGCTGCGGGATCGCATGGAAGTCCTCCAGCTCTCGGGCTACACCCTGAACGAGAAGGTGGCCATCGCCCATCGGCATCTCATCCCCCAGCAGATGGAGGAGCACGGGCTGCCCTCCTCGTCCCTGAGGTGGCGCAAGACGGGCTTGGAAGCGCTTATCTCGGGCTATACCAGAGAGTCGGGGGTGCGCAACCTGGACCGCCAGGTAGCGTCGGTCTGCCGCAAGCGCGCCCGGCTCTACGTGGCGGGCGAGCACGGCCCGGTCTCGGTCATGCCCGACAGGATCGGCGAGTGGCTCGGCCCGGCGAAGTTCACCCAGGAGACCGTCGCCCGTCATAAGACGCCGGGCGTCGTCGCGGGGTTGGCTTGGACCCCCACGGGCGGTGAGGTGCTGTTCGTCGAGGGCGCGCTCATCACGCCGGGCAAGGGCCTCACCCTGACGGGATCACTCGGTGATGTGATGAAGGAGTCGGCGCGAGCGGCCATGACGTGTGTCCGCACCCGGGCCGAGAAGCTCGATCTCGATGCCACCGCCTTGGGCGAGTCCGAGCTGCACATCCACGTCCCCGAGGGGTCGATCCCCAAGGACGGTCCGTCGGCAGGCATCACCATGGCCGTTGCCATCGCCTCCCTCCTCTCCGGACGACCGGCACGCCACAACGTGGCCATGACGGGCGAGATCACCCTTCAGGGCCGAGTGCTGCGGATCGGCGGGCTGAAGGAGAAGGTGCTAGCGGCCTCGCGAGCGGGCATCAAGACCGTGCTGCTGCCCAAGGAGAACGAGGCCGATCTGGAGGACGTTCCCGAGGACGTGCGTGAGAAGCTGGAGTTCATACCCATCGAGTGGATCGACGAGGCCGCCGAGGTCGCTCTGTCGGGCCGCCGGAGATCCGCGGCGAAGAAGAAGTCCAGCGGCGGGAAGAAGAGCGCAGGCAAGAAGAAGTCCAAGACCAAGTGATGCCGACTATGGACGAGCCGATCCTCGCAGCCCGGGAAGTCACGCGGGTCTTCCGGTTGAGCCGGGCGGCGCCGCCTCTTACCGCCGTCGACAAGGTCTCTCTGGAGATCGGCCGGGGCGGCTTTGTGGCCATCTCCGGCCCGTCGGGGAGCGGTAAGTCCACGCTTCTGAACCTCCTGGGCTGCATCGATACACCCTCCTCGGGCGCGATCCGGGCCCTGGGGCGCGAGGTATCGAGCCAGTCCAAGGCCCGCCTGAGCCAGTTCCGACTGAGGCACATCGGCCTGGTCTTCCAACGCTTCAACCTCATCGAGCACCTGACGGCTCTGGAGAACGTGGCCCTGCCGCTTCAGTACCTCAGGCCCCGGCCCGGCTCGGGAGAGATGCGCGAGAAAGCCGAGTCGGCCCTGGCGGACGTAGGACTGGCCGATCGGATCAAGCACCATCCCAGCCAGTTATCGGGCGGCGAGCAGCAACGGGTGGGCGTGGCCCGGGCCCTGGTCAACGATCCCGATCTGCTCCTCGCGGACGAGCCCACCGGTGAGCTGGACACGGCGACGGGAGCCGAGCTGATCGATCTGCTCATGCACGCGCGAGAGGAGCGGGGCACCACACTGGTCATCGTGTCCCACGACCCGAATCTGGCGGGCCGCGCCGAGCGGCAGGTCCGAATGGTCGATGGCCGGATCGGCAGCGAGGAGCTGGCGGCGGGCTGAGGCCGGGGCAGTGGTGCGAGGCCAGCGATGACTCCGCGGGCCCCTCGCACCGGCCGCCCAACCCGGGTAAGATAGTGCTGCTGAATCGCTGATGCTGGGAGGCCCGCACTTGCCCAACCTGGAGCACATCCATCTGGACCCGACCCTGGCGACGGCGCTGCTGCTCCTGGGGGCGTTCCTGGGTGGGAAGCTGGCTCAGCTGTTCCGGCTTCCATCCCTCACCGGCCAGCTCATCGTCGGCGCCATCCTGGGTCCCGCGGCCTTCGGTCTCGTCTCCCACGAGCTGGCCGATGAGAAGCTGCGGCCCGTTACCGACCTGGCCCTCATGATCCTCGCCTTCACCATCGGTGAGAAGCTGGAGCTGAGCGTCCTGCGCGAGGGGACGAAGCGGATCGTGGCCGTGCTCCTGGGCCAGGCTCTGGGCACCATGCTGCTCGTCTTCGGCGGCACCGTGGCCGCGGCCCTGCTCTTCGGGACCTTCGCCAGCCCCGGGGGCGCCATCGCCATGGCTCTCATACTGAGCGCCATCGCCGTTGCGGGATCACCGGGAGCGACCCTGGTCGTCACCAAGGAGGTGGACGATCCCGGGACGCTCGGGCGCCTAGTGCTCGCCATCGTGGCCGCCAATGATGCCCTTGCCATCACCGTTTTCGGCCTCTGTCTCGCTGTGGGTGGCGCCATGGTGGGCGGCGAAGTCACGGCCCTGGAGCTGGCCGTCTACCCCTTCCTCCGGACCCTCGGCGCCATCGTCCTGGGGTTGCTGGGCGGCCTGGCCATCGATCTGGTGGGGGGCCGCTTCGGCAAGCGATCCGATGTGCTCATCCTGGGCCTGGCGGTCATCGTAGGGTGCGGGGCCGCCGCCGACGCCCTAGGGGTCTCTCCCCTCCTGGCGGGCATGGCGGCGGGCTTCACGGTGGTCAATCGCGAGCGGCGCGATACCCGGGTGTTCCGGTCCCTCGGCGACTTCGCCGCACCCATCTATGTGCTCTTCTTCGCTCTCGCGGGCACCCATGTGGAATTCGGGGCCATCGTATCCGCCGGAGTGGTCGGCATTGCGTATATACTGGGAAGGTTCGGTGGCAAGATCCTGGGCGCCGCTGCCGGAGCCCCCATCGGGGGCATGAAGGCCAAAGAGGGCCTGCGGGCGGGCATGTGCCTCCTGCCCCAGGCCGGTGTAGCGGTAGGCTTCCTTGTCGAGATGGAGAACAACGAGGCCCTAAGCGACATCAACGCCGTGGCCCATCCCATCGTGCTGGCGGGCATTGTCCTCGCCGAGGTGATCGGGCCCGCGGTGGCCCGCAAGGTCCTCGTGGCGAATGGAAGTGACGACGAGTGATTTCCGATGGACGCGAGATCCACAAGGCGGGTGTGCTCTTCGGGCTGGCGAACCCAAACACGGCTTCGGACATCGCCACCCTGGCCGCCTCCCTGGCCCGGTTCCACTCCACCCCCGCCGTTGCCCTGAGCGTCCTCCACTCCTCGGGCATGGATCCCCTGACCGCCCTGCGCGTCAGCGATCTGATGGAGCAGGGCGAGGAGCTGTTCGAGGCCGCCAGGGAGTGCCTCGAGGGCAATGGCGTCGAGCTGCTCACCGAGATGCGCCTGGCGCGCTCGGCCAGCGATGGTATCGTGGCCACGGTCCGCGATCTGGACGTGGACTGGGTGGTTCTCGGTCATCCGCGCCAGGACGATGCCGCGGCCTTCGACAAGATCGTGGAGGCCGTCGCCCACGCCGACGTGGCCAACATCATCGTGGCCAGCCTCCTGGAGCCCGTGCCGGCATGTGGCCGGATCCTGGTCCCCGTCACCCATCCCAGCCATGTGGCGGCGTGCGCTCCCGTGGCCAATGCCCTCACCGACGACTGCGGCGACATCCTCGTGCTGGACATCGTCAGCTCCGAAGCCAGTGAGCGGGACGTGGAGCAGGCCGAGGCTGAGCTGGAGGAGATCGCCGAGGAGCTGATGCCCCACTGTGGCCACGAAGTCCGGCGCGCCGACTCCAAAGTTCACGCCATCCTCGAGGCTTCCAAGGAGGCTCATATGGTGCTGCTCAGGGCCGACCACCGCAAGGGCCTATCCCGCCTCTTCTTCGGCTCCCTGGCCAACGAGATCGCCGATAGCGCCGAGTGCACCGTCCTCATGCTCCACCCTCGTGACAACTCCGCGGGTGATGGCGACTAGCGCCGGACACTACCCGGCCTTGATCACGTCCACGATGACGTGGCCGCCGGCGGGAACATGCACCGTGACAGTCTGCCCATCTTCCGCCAGCGTCTCGTCCTTCCGGAGGTGGACGGCCCGCTCGAAGCCCCCCTCGACACGGACCCTGGCGTTGCTGTCCACCTCGGTCTCGTTGGTCAGCAGGAGCCACGCCCGGTCCTCTGTCTCGATCCGGTCGACCCGCACGTCGGGCGAGCTGGCCCACCCGGAAGGGAGCCCTAGGAGCCCGTCCACGAGTGAAGCCAGCTCCTCCATCCCCGTCTCCGAATAGGCCTGGAAGATCCATGTGCCGATGTGCACCGTGGAGCCCGAGCCCTGGTCGTTCTCGACGATGGCCGCGCTTCCGTCGACGAACCTCGCCAGCACGCGGCCTGTGGTGACCTCCAGCCGCTGCTCCGCCAGCCGCCCCGGGAGCGCCGCGTCCCGCCCGAGCCCCCCGATGTCTTCGGTCAGGAGCATGCGGGGTTGGTCCGATGGCTCCACCCCGCCCGAGCCGTAGGACATGCGCATATCCACCCGGCCGCTGGGCGTGACGGAGACCTCCCGGCATCCCACCAGCTCGTCCATACCCATGCCGGGATGCACCGTGGAGGTCATCCCGCTGGCCGGGTCCAGGGCGCAGAGGAAACCTTCGGTCAGGAGCCGGCCACCACCGCGCACGTAGGCCTTAAGGTCTTCGGCCACCGAGCTTGGGTAGGCGTAGGGAATGGGCGCGACGATGGCGGCGTACTGAGAGGCCTCGCCCAGGTTCGATGGGTGGATGAAGTCCACGGGACGGCCTAGACTCCTCAGAAGGCGGTACGCTCCGCGCAGGCCGGCCCAGTAGCGATCATGGCTGCCGTCGTGGCTGTAGAAGAAGATCTCGTTCTCGGGCACGGAGAGGATGGCGACGGGCGCCGGCTCGCTCCTGCCCTCCCGGAGGAAGTCGGTGTGCTCGGTCAGCAGCTTGGCCAGGTCCCGGCAATCCTCCAGCCAGGGCTCGGGCGATCCGTCGGGCCGGGTCAGTCCCCATGCGGGCCCCTCGGAGCCCAGCAGCTCGGCCCGGTACTGCCAGAACACGAACCCCTTGTATCCCTGGAAGAGCGGCATGAGGATCTGCCGCTCCAGCTCGGTGGTGGATAGGGGCGATGGCCGGTTGAGGGTGCTGCCCGGCAGAGCGTGGATCTCGCTGGCCAGCATGGGACGTCCTCGCCCGGCCGATCGGGCGAAGTCGGCCATCATGGGGATCTGGCAGCTCGTGGTGCAGCCGAAGAGGTCGCAGGGCTCGGCCAGCTCGAAGTCGTCGGCGCCGCAGCAGAACACGCTGAAGATGGGCGGTGGGACGGTGTGGCACATCACCGGGTGGCCAGCGTCCTCCTCACGCGCCACCTCCGAGCGCCACCGCTGCTCGCCGGTTACGGTGTCGCGGAAGAACAGCCGCCAGTCGGTCCAGTCGGCGGACACGCAGTACACCTCACCCGGGAGCTCCACCTCCTCCCAGCCCCGGTAGTTCCTAGCCCAGGCCTCGTTGAGGTCGCCTAGGTCGCTGTACTTCGCCTTAAGCCATTCTGCGAAAGCCTGGCGACACGAGGAGCACCAGCAGATCTGGTCGCGGGCCGGGCCCTGCCGCACCAGTCCCACGGTCAGCTCGGGCTCGTTCCACACGTCCCATACCCACATGGCCGGATGGTCCGCGTACCTCCGCACCGTCTCCCTCAGGAACTCTTCACGGAGCTGGCGGGCCGTGGGATGGTTGAGGCACGGCCCCGGCACGCCGCCGATCTGCCGGTGGCCCATCCCCGTGGGGCCCAGGCGGCGGCCATCCTGTCGCCGCATCATGCAGTCTGGGTGGCGATGGGTTACCCAGGCGGGGATGATGTCGAAGAGGGTGTTGATGATGACCTGTAGCTCACGCTCGGCCGCCAAGTCCATCAGCCGGTCCAGATCATCGAAGTAGAACTCGCCGGGCCCGGGGTGGCTCCACCGCCATTGGCAGAAGTACTTCACGGTGTTGAACCCGTGGTCGCGGATGGCGGTCAAGTCCCGCTCCCAATCCTCGGGCCGTGGGGTGGGCGCCCGGTAGTACTGGGTGCCGAAGGCCAGTCCGGCCGATAGGTCTAGCTCGCGTCGCGCGCGCTCATCGCGTGCCATGGAGGGCACCTCCGGTGGTCGATCGCCATGGCATCGCAGGGGGCGTGTGGCGCCCCGCCGAACCACCCACTCTGGTGATCCCATGCCCAGGCGACTGCTCATGTGCCGTCCCGACCACTATGACGTGGTGTACGAGATCAACCCGTGGATGTCCGTCGAGCGCACCCCCGATACCTCCCGCGCATGGGATCAATGGCATGCGCTCCACGATGCGCTGAGCCAACTGCCCGGCGTCGCGGTCGAGCTGATCCCCCAGGTGCGCGGCTGCCCGGACATGGTCTTCACCGCCAACGCGGGCCTGGTCCGGGGCGCTAAGGCGGTCCTGGCGCGGTTCCGGCACCCCGAGCGCGGTGTGGAAGAGCCCCACTACCGAAGCTGGCTTGAGGGCCAGGGGCTGGAGGTGGTCGAGCCGCCGCTCGGCATGAGCTTCGAGGGGGAGGGCGATGCGCTCTTCGCCGGCGGAGCACTGGTGACGGGCTACTACCAGCGCTCCGATGCTAGGGCCTCGGCCTTCCTGACCGACGAGCTAGGCTGCCTGACCCTCTCGCTATGCCTGGTCGACGCCCGCTGGTACCACCTGGACACATGCTTCCTGCCTCTGGGTGGCGGGGTGGTCGCCTACTACCCCGGCGCCATGGATGGTTACGCCGAGCGCGTAATCGAGCGGAACTTCGAGGCGATCAGGGTGCCGGAGGACGATGCCGCGAGATTCGCCTGCAACGCCGTGGTGATCGACCGGCATGTGGTGATGCCAGCGGGGTGTGACGAAACAGCCGCGACCCTGGAGGGCCGCGGCTATTCGGTGGTGTGTGTGGATACGTCCGAGTTCATCAAGGCCGGCGGATCATGCAAGTGCCTTACCCTGCATCTCGATCATCCGCCGATGGCCTGAGAGAGCTACCGCTCCGAGGTGGGCGACTCAACGGGCCCGCCGACTTGCTCGACTCGGGTAACGCCCTCGACCAGCTCGACCAGATTCCGCTCGACGAACATCTTCAGGGTCATCTGGGAGCGGGGGCAGCCCGCGCACGCGCCCTTGAGCTGCACGTACACGACGCCCTCCTCTTCGTCGAGGTCGATGAGGTCGATGTCGCCGCCCTCCATCTTCAGGCCTTGCCTGATCTGGACCAGTACTTGCTCAACCTTCTCCCGCATTGAGGGATCAGCTCCTATTCTCCAGCCTATCCCCCCTCCGGGGAGCTTAGGCCTATCTAACTCAATCACGTACCAGTCTACCGGATGCCCGCTCGGCGGACAAGGCTGGGCCGGTCCCTACCGCTTGACCTCGGCCAGGTCGTCGATCGTATCGATGACCTCGCCCGAGGGGTTGTAGACCACGGCCTCCACCGATTCGCCATCGACCCGGAAGATGATCACATTCTCCTGGGACGAGAAGTAGTAGCCGTCGCCCCCCATCGCGTTCCAGTACTCGTTCCAAGGAGCGGGCTCCTCGGAGTAGTACGGAGCGCCGGCGCCGCCCGAGGTGATGAACCACGTGGGGTTCTCGATCCAGTCCACCGGCGAGGCATCGTCCAGCACGCCGTCGCCGTCTTCATCATCCCGGGCCAGGTCGCCCACGGGCACATTCTCGTTGATCAAGATCCGGTAGTAGGCATGCTCGTCCGAGCCCAGAACGGCGGCCACTTTGGTGCTGCCGGTGATGGCCCGGACGAAGCGGTCGCGCACCTCGATGATCCCCAGCTCCTCGGGCACCAGCTCCCCATCGGTGTAGACGTGGGCCCGTACGTTGTTGTCGCCCGAGTACCACATGGCGTCACCGGTGTGGCCGCCACAGGGGAATACGGGCTCCTGAGCCATGAGGAACACGTGGTCGATGGTCGCGTCCTCCTCGGCGGCCTCAAGCTGGTTCTCAATCCACTCGAGCTGGTCCTCGAACAGGTATCCCTGGGGACAGCCGCCGAACCGGTCATGGCTGTTGGTGTACCAGTAGTTGTTGTTGTAGCAGACCATCAGCACGTTCCCGTACTGGAAGCTGTACACGCTCTCCCGGTACGTGGGTCGTCGCGGGTCCGAGGGCTCGGGCCCATTGGTGAACTGGCTCAGCTCATCGGCGAAGACCGCTTCCGCGGACTCGGCATCGTACGGCCAGCGATCGAGCCGCACGGTGGAGGGCGTCTGGAACACGCGCAGAAGCGCTTCGTGGTTCCCCATGGCCGTGTATACGGGGCGGGTGTGCCAGAAGCCCGACACCCCCTGCTTCCAGGAGTAGAACTGGGTGCGAAAGTCCTCGGGCGACGTGGTGTAGCCGTTGAACAGGTCGCCGCCCTGGACGAGGAATTCGGCGCCCTGCCGGTACGCGACGGCGGCGATGCGCTCCAGGGTCTTCTGGTTCACGCCCATGAAGCTGCTCTCTCCGCCGTACCCGCCCTCGCGGCTATCGCCCGTGTAGGCGAACACGATCTCATCGGTGCCCCGGGGTGGAGCGGTGGTGAACTGGAAGGGCTTGGTCTCGGTACCGCCGACCTCGACGACGTACCCGTACGTGGTGCTGGGCTGCAGGCCGCCGATAGCCACCTCGTGGACCTTGCCCTCGGACTCGAAGGTCCGGCCCGAGTCGGTCAGGACCACGGCGGTCTCGGCCGTCACATCAGTCTCGTAACGGATGACCATGGCATCGGGCTCATCGGAGGAGACTACGCAGACGAAGGGCCCCTCCAGGAGGAAGGGAACTCGCTCGAACCCATTACCCGTCTGGCGGAAGCTGACGAACAAGTCGTACATGCCCAGCGGCGTGTCTCGGCCCGTCTCGCTCTCGAGCATCAGGTCGAGTCGCACGGTGACTCGGCCCTCATCGGTCCAGTCCTCGCTGTTGTGGCCGGAGGTGAGCAGGTAGCCCACCGGGAGCGTTGCCTTGCCTTCGTCGATGCCCGCCGAGGTACGAAAGCGTCGGTAGTCCAGCGTGGTCTCGGCGGCCTCGAAGGGGTAGGGCCCGATGTAGGCCCGGCCGTAGATGAGGCTCGGGTCGATGTCCACGCCGGGCATCTCGGGATCCGCGTCGATCAGGTCGAGGGTCAAGCCCTCTTCGCCGCCGGTGATACATGCGTGGAGATCGTTCTCGCTGAAGACGTTCCGGATGGCGTACTCGATCTCGTTGTGGCCTTCGCTCGCAGGGTTCAGGACGGGAAGGTCCTGGGCGAGAGCCGCGGGAGCCATCGCAACACAGGCCAGAGCCAGGGCGGCGACGGGGAGCTTCAGTAGTCTGTTCATAGTCGGAGGGTCCTCTCAGGCGGTGGTGTCGTTTCCCTACAGATGAGGATAGGACAATGGACGCACTGGGGCAACAGGCTACCCGGCGGGAGGGCTACGCTCCCCGGAGGCGAACGCGGCGGCAACCCGGTCCGTAAGACCCCGAAGGAGCTGGATCTTGAGACCTATCGCCCTCTCCGCGAGCCTCGCGCTGCTGCTGTCCGCGTGTCCGCTTCCCATCGCCGTGGCCCAGGACGGTCCCGATGACATCCTGGAAGCCTACCGGCGCGCCGATCACTACCTGTCGGGCGCCATGTCGGGGCTGGTGCGGGGCGCCACGGTGGAGCCCCACTGGCTGCCGGGCGGCCAGGGCATGTGGTACCGCGTGGAGGGCGAGGACGGACGACGGTTCCTGCTGGTCGATGCCAGGGCCGGCACCATCGAGCCCGCCTTCGACCACGACCGCCTGGCCCAGGCCCTGGCCCAGGCCACGGGCGAGACCTTCGACGCCGGCGAGCTACCCTTCACCACCATCGAGCTGAGTGAAGACGCCGAGGTCGTCGGCTTCCCCCTGGATATGGAGTACTGGGAGTGCGATCTCCTGACGTACGAGTGCAGGCGGGCGGAGCGGAACGCGCCACCCGGGTCACCGGCCGAGGAGTCACCCGCACCGGCTCCCCCGCCCGCGGGCACGTCGCCCGACGGCAAGTGGCGGGCTGAGGTTCGCGGCCATGACGTGTGGGTCGAGCCCACGGAGGGCGGCGAGGCCGTCCAGCTCAGTGACGAGGGCAGCGCAGACCACAGCTTCGGCCACCTCCGCTGGTCCCCCAGCTCCCGGTACCTGGTGGCCTGGCGCACCGAGCCCGGCGACCATCTCGAGATGCCCATGATCGAGTCACTGCCCGAGGACAGCCTGCGGCCGGTGGTTCACACGAACGTCTACGACCTGCCGGGCGACAAGCTCGATGTTCATGAGCTGTGGGTGCTTGACGTGGAGGCTGCCGAAGGCGATCGGGTGGCCATCGATCCCATCGACTGGTGGGGTCCGGAGAACCCGCACTGGCTGCCGGGACGCGATGCCTTCCGCTACCGACAGATCCACCGCGGCTTCCGGAGGGTTCGGGTCATCGAGGTCGACTGTGCTAGCCGCTCGTCCCGGGTTGTCATCGAGGAGCAGCCGGGCAGCTTCGTCCCGCCCCAGAAGGAGTTCCTCCACTACATCGACGACACCGACGAGATCATCTGGGCCTCGGAGCGGGATGGCTGGAACCACCTGTACCTGATCGACGGCGCCACGGGCGAGGTGATCCGGCAGCTCACCCGGGGCGAGTGGGTGGTGCGGGGCGTGGAGAGTGTGGACGAGGAGGCCCGTACAATTCTCCTCCGGGGGAGCGGGCGACACCCAGGCGAGGATCCCTACCTGGTCCGCTACTACCGCGTGAGCCTCGACGGCGGGGAGCCCATGGAGCTAACGCCCGGCGAGGGTCAGCATGAGATCAGCTTCTCGCCCACGGGGGAGTACTTCGTCGACACTTGGTCGCGGGTGGACCTGGCGCCCGTCACGGAGCTTCGCCGATCCGCGGATAGCTCCCTCATCGCCGAGCTGGCCCGGGCGGACACCTCCGCACTGGAGGACGCGGGCTGGCCGTGGCCCGAGCCCTTCGTCGCCAAGGGCAGGGACGGCGAGACGGACATCTGGGGCGTGCTGTTCCGGCCATCGAATCTCGACCCGTCCCGCCGCTACCCGGTGATCGAGAGCATCTACGCCGGTCCCCACGATTCCTTCGTGCCCAAGACCTTCAGCGCGACCCACGGCCATCAGAACCTGGCCGAGCTGGGCTTCATCGTGGTCCAGATCGATGGCATGGGCACCTCGAACCGCAGCAAGGCATTCCATGACGTGGCCGACAGGAACCTGGCCGACAGCGGGTTCCCCGACCGCATCGCCTGGATGCGTGCCCTGGCCGACGAGTACCCCTACGTGGACATCACTCGAGTGGGCATTTATGGGTCGTCGGCGGGCGGGTACAACGCGGCCCGGGCCCTGCTGGCCCACGGCGACTTCTACGACGTGGGCATCGCTCTCTCGGCCAACCACGACCACCGTACCGATAAGGTCTGGTGGAACGAGCTGTGGATGGGCTACCCCATCGGTCCCCACTATGCGGAGCAGTCGAACGTCACCAATGCCGGCAATCTGGAGGGCAAGCTGCTGCTCATCCACGGCGAGATGGATACCAACGTCTACTGCTCCGCCTCGACCATGCAGCTCGCCGATGCTCTCATCAAGTCCAACAAGGACTTCGACATGCTGATCGTGCCCGGTGCGGGGCACGGGTTCGGGGGAACATACGTCACGCGGCGGATGTGGGACTACTTCGTCCGGCACCTGCACGGCGTGGAGCCGCCGAAGGAGTACGAGTTCGCCGCCCGGGGCTCAGGTATCCACTTCACCATCAAGAACCTGCGCCAGGAGTCGGCGGCAATCTACTGGGCCAGCGGCAGCGGCCTGACCAAGTACCACGACCTGGAGCCCGGCCAGGAGCTGGACCAGCACAGCTTCATCGGCCACCGGTGGGTCGCCAGGGTCGATGGCCGCACAGTATCGCGGTATACCGTCGACCCCGCGGCCCTGGAGTGGTCGATCTACTGAGGCTGCTCTACTCCTCGCCCTCCCATGCCGGGTCGAACAGCTCGGGCTGGTGCCAGGGGTTGAGCCACGGCTGGCCCTGAACGCGCTCCGGCAGCGCCTGGCTCAGGATGCCCAGGGTGGAGATGCGGGACTCGGTACCGTGAGCGTCGGCGAAGAATGCGCCCCGCTCGGTATTGTACAGCTCGATCAGGCCATCCAGCCCCGCCTCGAGGGCGGCGCGCACCTCCGCACGCCGGTACTCGGTTCGGGGCATCAGATAGGCCAGCACCCACACGCCATCCATGTTGCCATAGCCGAAGCCGCCCGGCTCGAAGGAGCCGCTGGGCTGCTGCAAGTCCAGCACATGGTCGATAACCCGCTCGGGGTGGGGGAGGGGCCGATCGACGGCGGCGTAGAGGGGCCAGATGTGGAAGGCCCCGCCCAGCGCCTCGAGGTCGTTGGCCGCCGGCTGGCCGATCCGCCACATCCCTGTCGTCGGGTTGTTCTCCTTGTCCAGCCAGTGGAAGAACTCCTCGCGCCACTCCTCGGGCGTCTCGGGATCGCAGGCGATGGGTAGTCCCGCGCCCCAGATGTCGTGGGAGGCGCCCCACTGGTGGTGCCAGTTGATGCCATCCAGCCACTCGTCGATCCCAGCGATGTCTCGGTACGGATCGAGAATCGCAGGCCGGTGTCGGTGGTCGGCGCCGAGCATGTTTAGGGCTCCGGTAGCGTGGCAGAAAGCGTGGGTTGCGCAGTGGCCGGTGATGTGGTCGTACCCACCATCCCCCTGGCGCTGCTGGTCCTGGATGAAGTCGACCCACTCCGCGCGCTCGGAGTCACTCAGCTCCAGGTCCCGCATGATGTACCGAATCCACGCGATGTCGGCGGCGGCGTAGAGGTCGGCCTCATGCCCTTGGGTTAAGCGGTATGCACCGTACTGCAAGTCGGGGTCCTGAAGGTCGGAGTACCACTCTCTCGTGCGCTCCCTGATCTCGTCCAGTTCGTAAGGCGGCTCCAATGGCTCGTATCCCTCCGGCGCCGGGCGGCTTAGGCCTCGTGCCTGGGCGGCCTGGCGCGCATCGTCCTCGCTCCAGAACTCGTCTTCGATGACAACCTCGCCCACCCATCCCGAGAACCCGCAGCCCTCGGTCAGGCCGGGTCGGTTGCCGATGTAGACCGGCGTCTCGCTGTCGTACAGGTGGTCCGGCACCGAGCGCTCGGTTCGGCCCGCCGGCTCCCCGTCGATGCTGATCTCCATGCTCTCACCGGGGGTGAAGCTGGCGGTGACGAGATGGGTCTCGCCCGCGGTGAGCGGCCACGAGCTGGTCAGCTCGCGCCCTTCGCGGTCCCAGCTTCCCGTCTCCGACAGTGTGAAGAACAGGTATCCCGATGGGAGCACCCCCAGCTCGTACGAGCGGGCGCCCTCGGCGAGCCTCCACTTGGAGACCACCGCCACCTTGGCGGGCGGCTTCTCCTTCATCCGCACGACGGCGGCGACGGTGAGGGGGCCGGTGATCCTCAGCTCGTCCCCTGGCCCCTGACCCAGGTCGACCCACATGGGGTCTGCGTGATCGAAGATCCAGAACTGCCGACCCTCGATGGTCTCGATCGAGGCGCCATGGATGTCGGCTCCGTTAGTGGGCTCTGGCTCGAAGGTGCCTGCTATCAGGATCGCCGCGCCCAGCATCGCGGTCATGGGTGTTACCTCCTCTAGGTGTAGCGGCCGTAGGTCCGGGCCGTCTCGACGAGGGCGTGCAGGTTCTCGTCGGGTGTGTCGCGGCCGCACTGGTCTCCGGTGGACAGGATGAACCGGCCACCCTCGGCGGCATCGTCGATCTTGCCCCGAGCGGCCTCTCTTACTTCATCCACCGTTCCACGCAGCATGACCTCTGTTGTATGCACGTTGCCCTTGAGCACGATCTTGTCGCCCCATCTCGCCTTCAGCTCCGCCAGGTCACAGTCGCCCATGGGCGGCTCTTCGAGGGGATCGATGACCGTAAGGCTCGTCTCCTCGGCCATGATCTTGACCAGCTCCCGCTCGGGCCCGCAGGAGTGGATCTGGGTCGGAACCCCAGCCTCGGTGGCCAGCTCGATGGCCCTCTTGACGGCGGGAAAGGCGAGCTGGCGGAAGATGTCCACGGTCTGGAAGATCAGCGTGCCCGAGCCGCCCACGCACAGGAAGTCGGGCTTGTCTTCCAGAGCCATGATCCGCGCGAACCGCTCCTCGGCCGCTCGCACGCGCTGCTCGGCCCACTCCTCGTGCTTCTCGGGATGGTCGTAGTAGGCGTAGATGGCCTCCGGTGTACCGAGGGCGCAGGAGTGGGTCACGAAGGCGCCGACCAGTCCCTGGTCGCCCATGAGCCGCTTGGCCCGGCTGAGCCCCGCCGGCCCAGTGTCGACCGGCTTCACGCCCTCCAGAGGCTTCCATGAATCGGGCGTCTCGGGCAGTCCGGCCTTGGCCGGTGGGATGTTGTGTGTGGGCGGATCGGCACGGTAGTACACATCCACCGATGGCGCCCAGGATCGCTTGCCGTTCTCCATGTACGTCAGCCGCGTGACGATCCGATCGGGGCCCTCGTGGACAATGACCCGCTCCCGCGGTGGGCCGTCGGGAATCTCCTCCGGGAACTGCAGCGGACAGTACCCATCCATCAGCGAGTCGATATCGAACCGTTTGGCGCAATCGATATAGGCCTCCCAGATGGGCGGGTCGTTGTAGAGATAGAGATCCCAGAAGGGCTTGCCCGTCAGGCGGGCCGGGATCATGTTGGAGAAGTCCGGTGCCACCGGCACGCAGTCGGGGATCTCCCCGCGCAGGACCGTGAGAAGCCGCTCACGCGATGTCATGAATGCCTCCGCACTCTCCTCGCCGCCCGTCTCAGGATATGCCGTTGAGCCCTCCGGGTCCTCCGACGCAGGCTTTCTGTCGACGCGCATCGAACCAGGCCAGTGGGGAAGGGGAGTCGCGCTTTGAGCGAGCACAGGCTGCCGGGCGGCGTCTACCCGACGATGATCACGCCCTTCGATGCGATGGGCGGTATCGACTGGCAGGGCGTCGACCGCCTGGTTGACTGGTACCTGGAGCGGGGCGTTGCGGGGATCTTCTCCGTCTGCGGATCGAGCGAGCTGGAGTCACTCACTCCCGACGAGCGGCTCGACCTCTGTGAGCGCACGGCGTCCCGAGCCGCGCCCGTTCCCGTGGTCGCCTCGGGCACCTTCGGAGGTGGGCTGGAGCGTCAAGCTCAGGACTGCTGCCGTATGGTCGAGCTGGGTGCTCGCGCGGCCATCGTCCTCACGGGCAGCCTGGCGATTCGCGAGGAGCCCGATGCCACATGGCGTGGCCGGCTCGAGGACCTGATGGATCTGACCGACGATATCCCCTTGGGCTTCTACGAGAAGCCCGGTCCCAACAAGCGCTGCATCCCTCCCGACGTGTTCGGCGAGCTGGCTGCCACGGGCCGGTTCTTGTTCCACAAGGACACGACATGCGACGTGGACCTGATCGCCGCCAAGATCGACGCCGCCGAGGGCAGCGATCTCAGGTTCTTCAATGCGAATGCCTCGTCGGTCCTCGCGTCACTCAGGGCGGGCGGCGCGGGGTTTTCGGGCATCGCCGCCAACTTCTACCCCGATGTGCTCGCGTGGCTTTGCAGCAATCCGGGCCACGACCGGACGGAAGAGGTCCAGGACTGGATCTCGGCCATGGAGCCCGCCATAGGACGCTGCTACCCCCTTTCCGCTAAGGTGCTTCTCGGCGATCAGGGGCTGGGCATCCGGCCCGTGTGCAGGACCGACAAGGGCACCCTGAGCGCCAGCGACCTGCGCTCACTCCGCGCCGTGGCTCGGCTGGCGCATCACCTTCGCGATGATCTGGAGCTGATCGGTTGATGACTCGGGAAGCGCTCGCTATGTGGCTGCTCGGTTTCGCTGCGGTGGGGTCCGCGGGGCAGGAGGTGGCGGAGATTCCCTTGCGACCGGCCCACTATGTCCTCGGATCGGGCTGCTGGTGGGAGAGAGTGGGCGATACGGGCGCGGTGACCAATGGGCACTACTTCGCGCCCCCGGCCGAAGGCCAAGGCTGGGACGAGTGGTACCAAGCCCTCATGGCCGAGCGCGCCGCCTTCCGCGAGTCCGTCAACGATCCCGCCGACGCCATCCTGACTCTGCGCTTCGACGGGGTGCGGGCATGGATCCGAGGTGGGATGCAGTGGGTGGCCGCCGCCGACCTCAGCCCCGGCGACTCGGTGCGCTGGGAGATGGACGCTCGCTGGATCGAGGGGGCCGATGAGCTGTGCCTGGCCTTCGACTTCGTGGGCCGGGAGGGCGCCGACACGGGCCTGTGGCGGCGATGGAGCGAGGTCTTGGCCGCGACGACGGTGCCCACCGACGGCGAATGGCACCCCGTTGCCGTGGAGGCCC
>WJIW01000319.1 GCA_014730065.1 Armatimonadia bacterium
GAACATCCTCGCATTCTATGATGCTTGCAGGGAGTACGGTCGGTACCCGATCACTCTGTAGCGCCCGCGGGGGCGGCGGTCGCGTCGCTCGGCTCCTCGGCGGACTCGGGGCCAGATCCGTCATCGGTGGTCTCCTCGGCGGCCTCTGCTTCGCCCATCGGCACGGCAGCCACAGGTGGGGCTTCCACCGGCACCGGGCACTGTGCGGCATGGAGGCGAGGCGTCGTCTTCTTGGCCCCAGTCGCCACACTATCGGTGGCCGCGGGCGCCTCGGCGATCGGCTGCGCGATCTCTGCGACTCGTGCGATGCTGGGAGGCGTCTCCGATCCCGTGGCATCACCCCTCGAGTAGGGCGTCTCGCCATCGAGTCGCCAGCCCTGCTCCGTCCCATCCACATCCCCGTAGTCCCAGCCAAGCGGATCCTGCATGCCACTGAGATGCACAAGCCCCAGCACCGCAATAAGTGCTGATGTGGCCAATAAGCTCTTAGTGAATACTCCAATTCGCATTTGAGTCATGTCCTCTCCGGCCCGTCGTCTTGGCTCTCCGCGATCTCCGGGGAGCCCTGCTCGCTCCGTCGTTCGTAGGGTGATACGTATCGGGGGGCGGGAAGGTTGCACCTAGTTCAGGAATCTCCAGCAGGGAATTGCGCGCCGACCCCGAATCAAGCGCGCCGCCCTCCGTCGTCATGGGTCCGGACGATGGGGGGCGGCACGGGTGACGCGATGCTCCTGTCTGACCGCACCTACTAGGGCGTGACAGCCTCGACTCGCATCGTGCCATCATCGCCGACCTCGACCTGAACGGTCACTGCCTGGCCGATGCTCTCGGGGTCAACGGGTGCTGGCGGGGTCTGCAGACTAACGTCCAACACGCGGCCCGTCTCAGGATCGACATGGCAGAAGGCAACCAGACGGCTGTCGCTGTCGACGAAGGTGTAGGTATCAACCGCGGAGCCGTCGAGCTCAACGGTCTCTCGGGTGGCGGTTAGCTCACCGGCGCGCACGCTCGCCTCGATCTCGGCAAGGGTGGCGGTCATCGCCGCGGACGTCTGGCTGACCTCCGAGGACACAACGCTGACCCCCGATCCATCGTCTGTGACCTCGGCCTCAACGGTCATCGTCTGGACTTCCTCGCCTGTCTCGGCAAAGACCTGTGCCCCATCGCTCCCCTCCAGGTCGAACCATCGTCGGCTCATCTCCACCGCGGATGCTAGGCCGCCGGTAGACGCGAGGACCCCAACGGTCAGAACCACGACCACCATTGATGCACCGAGCCACGCGATCTTCGGGGATTTCATAGATGCCGCTCCTTTGGCTCGCCGCTCGGGGCGGTCCTGAGCCAACCTCGCGGTGTCCGAGGCGAAGGTGGGCCCCGGTCGCCATTCGCGGCGGGGGAGATCATGGATCCCGCGCGCGACGCTCCGGCGCGGAATGTCCCGTCCTTCGTTAGTCATGGTCGGCCTCCCAGCCCGGTCCAAGCAGCTTCCTCATCTGACCCAGCGCGCGCCGAACTCGGGAGCGCACGGCTTCGGGTTGGAGGCCGGTCAGTTCTCCGACCTGGGCCAGCGAGTAGCCGTAGTAGTAGCGCAGGATCAGGAGCAGCCTGCGGTCGTCAGGGAGAGTCATGAGCGCCGACCAGATGTCGGCGATGTCCGCGTCCTCGGGCCCGGCGCACCGTGGCTCCGGCACCTTCGCGGCCAGGGTGACCCGTCGCCACCACCCGCCCCGCCGGCGGTCGCGACAGACGTTCCGGGCGATGCGAGCCAGCCACGCACCCACCTTGCGGGGCTCCCGGCACTGATGGAGTCGCTCGTAAGCCCGAAGGAATGTCTCCTGGGTGGCGTCGGCCACGTCGTCATGGGAGGGGCCAAGTAGGCCCGTCACCACGGCGGCCACGGTGTCGGCGTGGATCTCGATCAGCCGTTCGAAGGCGAAGGTATCGCCACCGACCGCGCGTGCCACCAGAGCCGCCGAATCGATGGTCCCGTAGTCCGGTTGTCGCTGCGTCGAAGCCACAGATGCCTCTCCCGTACTCCCGCCCGGCACGAGCGTCCTCGCGCCTAGGCCAATCCTGCTACCGCGCTGCAAGTCCGCGGTGGCGCCGTTGCGGATCCTGGAGGTAACGCCCTAAGGGCATCCTCCAATGATACCGACGCGGCAGCTCACCCAAAGCGGTCGGGGGTTGGGGACTTTTCTGTGGGCTGTGCGAGCGGGGCAGGCTAGCCAGCCATGCGCTCGACGGAGGGCTCGTCCTCGACGGCCGACGCTGCGTCCTGGGGCGGTTCGCGGCGCCTGTCGATCTCCTCCCGCACCTGGGGCGGAACGAAGAGGCCGTCCAGGTCCACCTGACCCAGGCTGGCCGCGAGCAGGTCGATCTGCTCGGCGGGGGTGCGGGACTTGTTCATGATGATCAGCCGCTCACCCCGAAGGGTGCACAGGCCGCCATCGCCGCGGAAGCTCTCACGGCGGATGCGTATATCGAGGCGCCCGGCAAGCTCTTCCAGGGCCTCCAAAAGGTCTTGTTCCTTCATGTAAGTCGGATTCACCTATCGGTCTCGGCCTGGCTCGGAGCGGTCCCGCAGCAGCGCTTCGGGCACGTCGCGGATGGCCTCTCTCAGGCGATCTGCGAGCTGCTCCAGCTCATCCTCCGGCACCTTCCCCAAGCCCTCCTGGGTCACGTAGAACACGTTGTGGGCGGAAGCGCCCCACGTGGTGATCTTAGCCGTGTGCAGGTTCAGGCCACACACGGTGAGGGCTCTGGCTAGGCGATAGAGCAGGCCGCTCTTGTCCTCGGCGGTGATCCAGGCCACGGTGTGCTCATCGCTCATGTCGTTGCGCACCGACAGGCTCTCCAGGGTCACCGTCGCAGGCAGTGTACGACCACGCTGTATTAGCAGCTCCTCGGCCGAAGTCCTCCCCAGTAGGACGTCGGTGAGGATCTTCGCGGTCCGCTCTTGCACATCCAGGGGCACGGCATCGCCGCGGTAGTCGATCATAAGGGTGTCCAGCACCACGGGCCGGCGCCCCTGCCGGGTGCGGATCTGGGCCGCGTGGACATTCAGGCCGAGGGCGAAGAGACATGCGGAGATGCGAGCGAAGAGCCCCGGCTCAGGGGCGTCGTAGCAGCATACCGTCAGCTCGGTGAAGCCCTCGCCGGGGCTGGTGTAGAAGTCGATGACGGGCTCGTCGCGCTGGGTCAGGTCACGAACCATGGCGATGTGCATCCCGATGAGCGGTAGGGGCGTGGCCACCACGTACAGCGGAGGCATCTCCTCACAGTGCTCGCGGATGCGGTCATCGGAGGC
This sequence comes from Armatimonadia bacterium, assembly GCA_014730065.1. GTDB lineage: Bacteria > Armatimonadota > Zipacnadia > UBA1398 > UBA1398 > UBA1398. Next base: position 3,308 of record WJIW01000319.1, read on the forward strand.
GCCGGGAACATGCAGCTCGGTCACGGCGCGCTCGGTGACCCGCTTGGCGGCGGCCTGGAGGTCCAGCTCGTCCATGCCCTCCTCGGCGAGCACAGCGAGGGTGCGGGCGTAGAGGTCATCCAGCAGGCGCCGCTCCACGTCGCCGAAGACTCCCAGCCCCACGGCCTTGGTGTCGGCATAGGTCAGCAGGTACAGCAAGTTCAGGGTCCGTGCGTCGCCCACCATTTCGACGAAGGTGCGGATGGTTATGTCCTGATCCAGATCGAGGGTGCGGGAGCGGTGGGCCATCTCCAGGTGCAGCTCGATCAAGCGAGCGGCCAGGGCCACGGCGTCCTCGTCCATGCCCAGTCTCTCGCCGACGGCTCGGCAGATCTCCGCTCCCGCGGTGGAGTGGTCCCGGGGGCTATCGGGCTTGCCCATATCGTGGAGCAGGGCACCGAGGATGATCGCCCTCCGGTCGGCTTCGCTCAGCTCGCGCCAGAGCCGGGCCATGGCCGCCAGCACGTCCTGCCCCTCCTCCCCCAGGGCGAAGAGGTTCTCGATGACCCGGAGCGTGTGCTCGCAGATGGCGTGCTCGTGGGACGGGTCGTAGGGCGGGGCGCCGATGCCGTCGGCGACTTCGGGGACCAGTCGGTGGAGCCAGCCCAGGTCTCGCAGAAGCCTCAGGCCACTGGCCGCGCCGGGGCTGTCGATGATCTCCCGCAGGAAGGGTCCTGTGGTCTCGGGCGTGGCCGGCGCGACCTGGGGGGCGACGGAGGCGATGTCCCGCCGCAGGGCCGCCTTGAGGGGGGCGCCCGTGCGCGCGTGGACCCGGATGGCCTCCAACCCACTGGCCAAGCCCAAGCTCTGCTGGGGCGGGCCCACCGCCCGCACGAAGGCGGCGGTGCCGCCGGTACCCGGGGGTACCCGGGCGAGCTTGCCGGCGGTGAGCATCAGGCCCGAGCCCAGGGGACTCTGGCCCTCGGAGAAGAACTCGACCACCTCCTGGGCGAAGGCGCTGATCTCCGTCGCGCTGGCGAACCGCAGGCGCAGCATGGCGTCCACGCCTTCGTCGCCCGGCTGGTAGAGCAGCGACCCGACGCCCTCCCACTGGGTGGCGTAGAGGGTATCGGTCTTCCGGCCGGCGGCCACGTGGAGCGCGAAGCGCAGATCGGCGAGGCCCGACACGGCGGCGCGGATGCGCTCATAGCGATCGTCCTCCAGGGGGATGATCTCCCGAAGGTCCTCCAGGCTCAGGGGCTCGGCCGAGCGGAGCGCGATGCGCGCGATCCACATGGCGAAACCCAGGTCGCGCACTCCGCCGGGGTCCTGCTTGAGGTCGGGCTCGAGGCGGAAGGCCTTGCCGAGGCGGTTCAGACCGCGCTCCTCGCGCTCGTCGAGGAACTCCAGGAGGGTCTTGGTGGGGTCGATGGCCCGGTGCACGGCGTGGCGGAACTCGGTGAAGACGGCCTTGTCGCCGCAGATCTGGCGGGTATCGAGGAGGGTCGTGCGGGTGGTCGGATCCACGTGGGGCAGGTCCTGGCTCGGGCGGAACTGATACCCCACATCCAAACCCACGCCATCGGTGAGGCAATCGAACACCAGGCGGTGAAGGCTCTTCACGAAGGCGTCCACCGACTCGTCGGCCGCCTGCCCCGGGATGATCGCCAGGTCCACATCGGAGCAGGGGAACAGCTCCGCGCGCCCATACCCGCCCGTGGCGGCGATGGCGATGGGGCACCCGGCCAGGCCCGACTCCTCCATGGCAAGCTCTGCGAGGCTGAAGACGGCGGCATCGGTGACGGCCGTTAGCCTGCCGGCCAGCTCCCAGCCGCGACCCAGGGC
>WJIW01000320.1 GCA_014730065.1 Armatimonadia bacterium
CCCTACCACGCGCGGATGCAGGCCTTCTGGATTAAGGGCGCCACCACGGATCCCGACCTCCTGGGCAAGTTCCTCAAGGCCCCCGTCATCGGCACCGGTTTCGGCATCGTGTTCGTGCTCTACTACATCCTCAGCTCGCTGCGCATGCCGGTGATGGCGATCTATGGCCTGATCCGGGGCTTCGGCAACCCCGCTCACGTGATCATCCCCGAGCTGGGCGGCGCCCTGCTCGGCCGGTACTACTTCGCGCCTCGGTTCGGCGAGAAGCGTTGGCGTCAGTACGCGCCGGTGGTCCTCGCGGGCTACCAATGCGGCATGGGCTTGATTAGTATGGTGTGTATCGCCGTGGTGCTGATCGTGAAGTCTATCAGCCAGTTGCCGTACTGATGAGGAGTGGCCCGCGTGAGTGATGCCAGCCCCAAGCGCCGCCTACCCGTGCCGGGCATCGTGGGCGCCTGTCTCCTGCTCGCCGGGTTGTGGGTCGCCAGCTTCCTGGCCACGGGCCTGATGTGGTGGCGTGCCTCGGACCTGTACGATGACCCCGTTCCGCGCCCGGCAGCCATCGTGCCTGAGGGCTCGATTGTGGAGGCGTACGAGACGCAGCGTGCCGAGGACGCCCAGGCCGCGGCGACTGAGGCGAGCGAGGGCGAGTGACCGAACTCGATGCCCTCTTCCGCAACCCTTTCTCGCGTGCAGCGAACAGCCGCGCAGTAGAGGGAACCCACGGAGGATGCCCATGCTAACGACCCAGCGCAATCGGCCCATCGAGTGGTCGCTCACGGCCGCCACCGACAGAGCCAATCCCTTCATGGGGATCGAAGTCGACGCCATCATCACGTCACCGTCGGGCGATGAGCTGCGCGTGCCCGCTTTCTACGCCGGCGACGGCGTCTGGCGCGTGCGATTCGCCTCGCCAGAGCTGGGCCAGCATACCTACCGTATGGAGTGCAGCGACCCGTCGGACTCCGGTCTTCACGGCGTCGAAGGCTCCCTAGTGGTGGAGGAGTATGAAGGCGCCAATCCCCTCTATGGCCACGGCCCGCTGAAAGTGTCCGAGAACAGGCGGTATCTGGAGCACGCCGATGGCACGCCCTTTTTCTGGCTCGGCGACACCTGGTGGATGGGCTTCGCCAAGCGGCTGAGCTGGCCGGGGGGGTTCCGAACCCTGGCCGAGGACCGGCTCCGCAAGGGGTACAACGTCATTCAGATCGTGGCGGGCCTGTACCCCGACATGGCGCCCTTCGATCCCCGCCAGGAGAACGAGGCCGGCACGGCGTGGATGCCCGGCTTCGAGCGCATCAATCCCGCCTACTGGGACGCCGCCGACGTCCGGCTGGACTACCTGGTTGAGCGTGGCTTGATGCCGGCCATCGTGGGCTGCTGGGGCTACTACCTGGATGCCGCGGGCGAGGAGGCTATGAAGAAGCACTGGCGGTACATCATCGCCCGCTGGGGCGCCTACCCCGTCACTTTCTGCCTCTGCGGCGAGGCGACCATGGCCTTCTACCTGAGCGAGGAATGGAACACGCCGGAGTACGCCGAGCGAATGCGCAAGGGCTGGACGGCCATCGGTGAGTACGTCCGCTCCATCGACCCCTACGGCCGGCTGAAGTGCATCCATCCAGGCGGGAACCAGGCGGGCCGGGACATGGCCGACCCCCAGGTCATGGACTTCGAGTGGCTCCAGGGCGGACACGGCGACCGCATGAGCTTCGCCCCCACCCTAGCCCTGGTGCGGCGATCGGTAGAGCGAGAGCCGCGGATGCCCGTGATCAACTCCGAGACGGCGTACGAGGGGATCATCAACGGGTGCTGGGAGAACGTGCAGCGTCTGTTCTTCTGGAGCAATGTGCTGACGGGCACATGCGGCCACACTTACGGCGCCAACGGGATCTGGCAGATCAACTGCAAGGAGCACCCGTACGGGCCTTCACCCCATGGCCGGTCCTGGGGTGATACGCCGTGGGATGAGGCCATGAACCTGAAGGGCAGCGAGCAGCTCGGCCTGGGCAAGCGGCTCCTGGAGCGGTACGAATGGTGGAAGTTCGAGCCCCGGCCCGACTGGTGTGAGCCCCACTCCTCGGCCGAGGCTCCCGAGGCGCCGATGGCGGCGGGCATCGATGGCGTCGTGCGGGTCATCTACATCCCCCAGTACTCGGGCCCGCCTAAGGTGACCAAGCTGGGATCAGGGAAGATGTACCGGGCTTACTACTTCAACCCGATGGATGGGACCACCATCGATCTTCAGGGCGTGGACAGCGGCCCAAATGGCGAGTGGACTCCCCCCACCCCACCCGTCATGGGCGACTGGGTGCTGGTGATGGAGGCGGTGTAACACGGAGCGCGTCCAGGCCCTCTCGTGTGTGGGCAGCGAAGGGAGTCCTCACCGATGGCGGAAGCGCTTGGTACCAGGGCGCCAAATACCCGCGAGCCGCGCCTGGCAAGCTGGCAGGAGTCGGCCCTCCTGCTCGGGGCCATCGTGTGCCTCGCACATGCCGCCTCCTGGTGGCGCACGCCCCTGGATGTGGCGATCAGGCGCGACTGTGGCGAGCTTCAGCTCCGGATGCGCCTGACGCTCCAACGCGACACCGCGGGCACTCTGCAGGACGGCTCAGCGCTCTACCAGGCCATACGGAGACACCGCCCCGGCTACGTCCACCTCCTTCTCGCCGCGGGCGCCGACCCGAACGCGACGGGACAGTATGCCCCCCTCCGCGAGGCGGTACTCGACCAGGACCTGGTCTCGACGGAGGCGCTTCTCGAGGCGGGCGCCGATCCCGGCGTCGGCCTCGCGAGGGCCATTGGCTACGCCTCGCGCGAGGGAGACCCGGACATGGTCTCCCTGCTTCTGGATTACGGGGCCGACCCCGACCGCCCCATGGAGTGGGCCGGGCAACGGCTCACGCCTCTGACCTATGCCATAGTCATGCACCACGACGCGGTGGTCGAGGCGCTGTTGGTGGGAGGAGCCGATCCAAACCTGGGGCGGCCTTCGTGCGATGTGGTGCCGCTCAGCCTCGCCATCGGCCGTGGGAGCAGACGCTCCGTCGAGCTTCTGCTCGATGCCGGGGCCGACCCCAACCGACTCAGCGAGGCGCTCATCAGCGGAGGCATCGACTGGTGGCGGGTGTGGACTCTGGCGCCACACCTCTTTGGTGACCGCAGAACGCGGCCCCCGTCGCCGTTGGCCCAGGCGTCCGCGCGAGGAAGGAAAGGGCTGCTGGAGCCGCTCATCGTCGCCGGAGCCAACCGGGCTGATCCCCAGGCCCTGTTCGGGGCCATCGACCGAGGGAAGGACAACGGCCCCGAGGTGCTGGCAGAACTGCTCCGGCTGGGAGTCGATGTTAGCGCAGCCAGCGACCAGGGCGTCACTGCCTTGCACTGGGCCGCTCAACAGGACCGGGAGTGGGCGTGCGCGATGCTGCTCGCACACGAAGCGGACGACAGCATCCGGGACGCAGCCGGCCGGACTCCGGTCGAAGTAGCCCGGGTATCGGGCGCCTCTGTGGAGACCCTCCAAGCCCTGAGGGACGGTGGAGCCGATGGCCAGTGATGCGGCCACCCAGCGCCCCAACCGACACCTCCTGTGGACCCTGCTGGTCGCGGGCACGGTGTGGCTCGCCGGCTGGTGGTTCACGGGCGACATCGTGGTCGCTGCCGAACGAGGGAATGCGTGGGAGTTGCGCCTCCGCCTGTGGGCATGCCGCCCGGTATCAGCCGAGCTGGATACCGCGTTGCGCTACGCCGTGTATGGGGGGCATCGCGAGACGGCGAGGATCCTGCTGGATGCCGGCGCGGATCCTAACTCCACATACCTTTTCGATGACCTTGCGAATATCCCTGACCTTGAGTGGGTCTCCATGTTCCTGGATGCCGGAGCCAACCCGAGCCAGCCACACGGCACTCCGCTTCTGGCGGAGGCGCTGTCGGAGGGGCGACACAAGCTAGCCCTTCTGCTCCTGGAAGCCGGAGCCGATTCCGAGGCCGCCTTCGACGCGGGGGTGCCCCTGCTCCCGCCCGTTCGGCGACTGCTCGTGCAGTACGGGATCGGCGAGAAGCTATCCATGAGCGACGTGCGCCATGCCCTCACGGAGCGGGCCATGGGCCCACAGCTCATAGCGCTGGCCCTGGATGAGGGGATGACGCTTGACGCCAGCCACGCCATCGCCCCGGCGATCATACAACCCGCGATGTGCACCGATGGCGAGCCGGGCGCCCGGTTGACCCGGCACCTGATCTCCCAGGGCTTCGATCCAAGAGATGGGATGGTCGCCGCGGCGAAGTTGGGATGCATCGATACGGTACGGGTGGCGCTGGAGACGGACCCGGACCTGGCTGGGCCCGACCTGCTCTGCGGCGCCGCGGAGGGCGGATCCGTCGAGCTGGTCCGGCTTCTGCTTGATGAGGGGGCCGACCCAAGTGCCACCACCGACTCAGGGGAGACTCCCCTGGGCGTAGCTACTGAGAGCTACCATCCCGCCGTGGTGGCCATGCTCCGGGAGGCGGGGGCTTAGCGCGGATTGCGTGGAGGCGACCCCGAGGCGAACTCGGGGCCGCCTAGAGTTCGCACCGTTCGGAGGACCTACTACTCGTCGGCCTTCTTCTCGTCCTCTTCCTCCTCGGGCTCGCGCTCCTCGAAGCAGTCACGCTTGCGCGCGACGCAGACCTTGGGTCCCACCTTGGGCGGGGGGAACTTATCTTCGGCGCACTTGAAGCCCTTGTCCAGGACCTGGACGACGCGCCCTCCGGCCCCATAGACTTCCTTCTCACCCAGTGATTCCAGATGCTTGCACTGTTTGGACATGTCGACTCTAGCCATGCCACACCTTCTCTCCGTGAACCGCGCCGCCGGTCATCCGCGCCCGTTCTCCGGCTCCGCGCCGGGGGCGGCCGGACCGGTGGCCGGGGCATCTTTTCGCCCGATACCAATGAGGTCTTTCACCGCTAGCCACAGACGCTCGAAGAGGCCCATGGACTCGGCCCGACTGATCTCGGCTTTGGTCCAGTCACCTGCGAGGATCGTCAAGCCCAGGGCGGCGTGGGTGGATGGATCACGAACCAGCTCCATGCCGTTGCCGATGCGACGCGGCTCGGCCAGCTTGGTGGGCATACCGCCATAGAGCCGCCGAGCCGTCTCCACCAGCCCCGGCAGGCGCGAGCTGCCGCCCGCGAGGACCAGGCCACACGGCGAGGCGGCCAGGCACCCGCGCACCATGAGGCGGTCGCGGGCCATCTCGAGTATCTCCTCGACTCGCGCCCCCATGATCTGGCTCAGCAGGTCGACGGTGACGGCGCCCATCTCCTGCTCGGCGCCCATCCGGTAGGTTATCTCTGCCTGGGGGTTGCCCCGAACCTGGGGATCTCCGAAAGCTAGCTTCAGCCGCTCGCCCTCGCCGAGGGTAGTGGTAAGGCAAGAGGCGATGTCCTTGGAGATGATCTCGCCGCCCAGGGGCAGTACGGAGTGGAAGCTCAGCGCGCCGTGACGGAAGTGCGAGATATTGGTGGTGCCGCCGCCGATGGAGACGAGGGAGACGCCCAGTTGTCGCTCTTCCTCGGAAAGGCAGGCGATACCCGTGGCCAGGCCCTCCAGGGCGAACTGGTGGACGGTCAGGTCGGCGCGCTGCATGGCCTCCTCGATACGGCCCCTGGCAACGGCGGCGCCGGTGACGATGTTGAGCTGGGCCTCGAGCTGACTTCCCGACATGCCCAGGGGCGAGGCGAGCCCTCGGCGTGCGTCCAGGCTGTAGTCACAGGCATCGACGTGCACAACCTCGCGGCCGGGCGGCAGGGTGATCTCCTGACCTTGGACCCGGACCGATTCCAGGTGATCGGCGGTGACCGGGCGGTTGCCGGGTATCTCCAGCATGCCGATCTCCGTCTGGCTCGCCAGATGCTCGCCTCCCAGACTCACGACGGCCGTCTGGACATCCACATCGGCCATGGCCTCGGCCGACTGCAGCGCCTCGCGGACGCAGCGCGAAGCGGACGCCGAGTCTTCGACGACGCCGCGGGCGACGCCCTGGGACGGTGCCATGCCCACCCCCAGCACGTCGATGAGGTCCCGGTCCAAGAATGCCTCGGCCACGACGGCGCAGGTGGTCGTCGACCCAATGTCGACTCCAACGACAAGCTCAGAGCTGAGCATCGGTGACCACCCGTCCATCCGGTGAGTCGGCCTGATCGGCGGTCTCGGCCCCGTCGGGGGACTCGGGGCCTTCATCTTCGGGTTCGGGAGCGGGTGTCTGGCCCACGACAGGCTGGCTGGTCACGGCCACATCGACGTACTCCATATCGCCCGGCCAGTGGGCGAGGATGGCTTCGGCCGCCGCCAGCTTGCGGTCGACTTCGCGCGTATCGCCGAGCTTGATCAGGCGCCCATCCTCCAGTGCCAGGTTGCAGGCGCCCTCGCCCAGGTAGTCGATCTTGACTACCCGGGGCACGTCGTACCGCTCGAGGGCATCGAGCCACAAGGCGCTGGTGTGGATGGCTTCGTGCTCGAGCATCTCGCCGGGCCGTGAGATCGGCGGCACCCCGGTGAGGAGGGGCAGCTCGTCGCCCACGGCCGCTCGGAACGCCACGCCCTCGCGGTCGGCCTCGAAGTACTGGTCGCCAGCCCGCACGCGGACCAAGCCCGTCCGCAGGGAGGTCTCCACTTTGACCGTGTCAGGGAGCACCTTATCGACGGTGACGGCATCGACGAGGGGATCGCTGGCAACGACACGGGTCACCTCGGAGGTGTCGAAGAGCAGGAGATTGGCCTCCAAGGGCACCGCCCGAGCGACGGCGTCCCGGCTGCTCTCGGGCACCCTGGCGTCGATGCACTCGATGCGGAAGAAGGGGCCAGCGAGGGCGGCGTACGCCGCAGCTCCTGAGAAGACCACGGCGAGGAGCCACCAACCGTGGCGGCGCCTTGAGGGCCGGTGGGCCTCGGCTGACATTTTGGCATTCCGGCGTCTTGCCATCGGCGGTGCCTACCACCCCATGGGGTTAGGCGGAACCCTCCCTCACGAGACTCTCCGATATCCCTCGAATGTCGCCCGCACCCATCATGAGGACCAGGTCGCCCGCATGGACGACACCGGCGAGCTCCCGGGGCAGGTCGTGGACGTCCTCCACATATAGAACTGGCGTTCCGTTCATGTGTTCGCTCACAACGCGCAGGAGATCCCTGCCGGAGACGGTGGCGGTGGCGGGGTCTTCCCTCGCGGCGTAGATGTCGGTGATGACGACGAGATCGGCCCCGTGGAAGGCCTGGGCGAACTCCGAGAGCAGAAGCTGAGTGCGGGAGAACAGATGGGGCTGGAACACGGCGACCACGCGCTCGGCCCCCAAACGCCGGGCACCGGCGATGGTCGAGCGGATCTCCGTCGGATGGTGAGCATAGTCATCGATGATGGTCGCTCCCCGGAAGGTGCCGAGCTGCTCGAACCGCCGGGCCGTCCCGCCATAGCTGGCGATGGCGCCCAAGCTCACGTCCAGGTCGATGCCAAGCTGTCTTGCGGCACCCAGAGCTGCCAGCGAGTTGGCGGCGTAGTGCACGCCCGGGAAGGGGATCCAGACCTCGGCGTCCAGTCCGTCCAGTCCAACGGCTCGATAGCGCGTGCCCTCCGACGAGATGCGCACATCGCTCGCCCGGTAGTCGGCCTCGACATCGACGCCGTAGGTCAGGGGTCGGTTGATGTCGGCCATGACGGCCCGGACGTTGGGGCAGGAGGCGCAGACCATGGCGAACCCCTCGGGCGGCAGTGTCGTGAGAAAGGCACGGAAGGACCTGAGGATCTCGTCCAGGTCCTTGTAGCGGTCGAGGTGATCGGCCTCGATATTGGTGACGACGGCGTGGGTGGGGGTGAGGTTCAGGAAGGACCGGTCGGACTCGTCGGCCTCGATGATGGCCATATGGCCCTTGCCGGCCCAGGCGTTTCCACCCAGATCGTGGACCTCGCCACCCACCATGACGACGGGATCGAGTCCCGCCTTCATGCAGATGGTTGCCAGTAGGCCCGAGGTAGTGGTCTTGCCGTGGGTGCCGCTGACGGCGACAGTCTCGCGCCCTTCGAGAACGGCGTTGAGCAGCTCGGAGCGGTGGAACTGGGGCAGGCCCCTGTCCCTGGCCGCGACCCACTCGGGGTTCTCCTCGCGGATGGCCGTGGAGTACCCGATGCCGGCCACGTCGCCCACATTCTCGCCCCGGTGGCCGATGGCCACGGGGATCCCCGCGTCGCGGAGCCCCTGCACGATGGCACTATCGCGCGAGTCCGAGCCGGTCACGCGTACGCCCTTCTCCGCCAGCAGGCGGGCGAGGGCGCTCATCCCGATACCCCCGATACCGATCAAGTGGATCGACTCGGGACACTCAATGCACGACAAGACGTATCACTCCTCGGCGCGATCAGGCGATGCCATCTCCAGCGCGATCTCGGCGATGCGATCGGCGGCATCGACCTTGGCACACCGATGGGCCGCTTCACTCATGGCGGCCAGCCGGTTCTTCTCTTTCAGGAGATCACCGACAAGCCCTTCCAACCGTCCGGGCTCGACGGCCTGGGCCTGGTCGACCACCACGGCGGCCCCCGCGGCCTCGAGAACGGCGGCGTTGGCCCGCTGGTGATCGGCCATGGCGTAGGGATAGGGTATCAGAATGGCGGGCAATCGGGCAGCGGCCAGCTCGGAGACGGTGGCTGCGCCCGCCCGGGTGACCGCGAGATCGGCCGCCGCCATGAGATCGGGCATCCCCTCGGATAGGTACTCCATGACATGCAGGTGGGCTCTGGTCTCGGGCGAGTGATCGGCGGCCAGCTCCTGGCAATGCTCTAGGTGGCCGCGGCCGGTAATGAGCACGATCTGCGCTCCACTCCCGCCGACGATCGCCGGGGCGGAGGCTAAGGCGGCCTCGCTGAGGGCTAGAGCCCCTCGGCTACCGCCGAAGACGAGCACCAGCGGCCGCTCCAGGTCCAGCCCGTGGCGCTCCCTCGCGGCGTCGGGATCGGGATCCCGGAAGCCGGCGCGGAGGGGGTTGCCCGTCACGGTGCCGTCGAGCCGGCCAAGCTGGGCCAAGCCGGGCTGGAAGCCGGCGGTGACCCGGGTCGCCGCTCTGGCGAGCATCCGGTTGGCCCGGCCGGCGTGGGCGTCCATCTCGTGCACTAAGGTGGGTACCCCCATGGAAGCGGCGGCCCTAAGGACCGGCACGCTCGCATAGCCCCCGGTACCCACAGCGGCATCGGGCCGCAAGCGCCGCACCAGGCCCTTCGCCTGAAGCACGGCTCCGGCTAGATAGCCCGCATTGATGATCCAGCGGATCCCCTTCCGCGCGGGGAGGGGCCGGGCCATGAGGTAGTGGGAGGTGAGGCCCGACTCCTCGAAGAGCCGCTGTTCGAGCCCCGTTCGGGTACCGACGAGATGGAGGTCGATCTGATCGTCAGCCAATGCGCGTAGCGAAGCCCCCACGGCGAGAGCGGGATACACGTGGCCCCCCGTGCCCCCGGTCGCCAGCAGAATCCTCATTGCCGTGCACCACCTCTCGGGGCTCGTCGGCGTACTCTCGCGAGATGCTCAGGATCAGGCCCGTCGCGCCGAGCAGGACGGCGATCGAGCTGCCTCCGGCACTGACGAAGGGCAGGGGCACGCCCGTCACCGGCGCGGCACCGGTGACCACGAGCATGTTCACCGTGGCCTGGGCGGCGATCAAGGTAGTCAGGCCCATAGCCAGGTAGCGACCGAAGAGCGTAGGCGCGCCCAGGGCCGCCCGATAGCCTCGGATCAGGATAAGGGCGTACAGCGCGACCACCAGCAGAGTCATCACCAGCCCCAGCTCCTCGCCGATGGCGGCGAAGATCATATCATTGTGGACCTCGGGCAGGTAGCCGAACTTCTCGACCCCCTGGCAGAGCCCCTTGCCGACCCAGCCACCCGAGCCGAGGGCGATGAGGGCATGGGTCACCTGGTAGCCCGGCTCACCTCCCGTCAGAGCCTCGATGAACTCCCTGACCCGGTCGCCCATGTAGTCTGTGGTAAGAGCCAAGACCAGGGCGACCACGAGCCACGCACCCACTCCGAAGAGGATGTGCCGCCACTGGACGCCCGCCACAAGAAGCACGGCCAGCCCGGAGACACCGGCCAGGAACATCATGGACAGATCGGGCGCACGGACGATGAGCACACAGACGGCCCCCACGGCGATGAAGCCCCGAAGCAGGAATGTCTCGTACTTGCGGGGCTCGCCGGCGTACTGCTGGCCCATGGCCGCGAGAAGCACGACCAGCGCGACGCAGGCCACGGCCGACGGCTGAAGGGTCAGGCCCGGCATCACCTGGATCCAGCGGCGCGTGCCCTCGGGCCCGGCCTGGGTCATCAGAGCCGCGACCAGGAGCACCAAAGCGATGATGAAGCCGAAGGGCGCGAGCCGCCGGAGCGTCTCCGACGGCACGTAGGAGAACACCACCAAGGCCAGCAGCCCGATGGCGACGGCCAGCATCTGGCGCTCAAGAGCCGCCTCGGGGTCCAGGCCCTGGCGGCTGGCGTACGCGTAGCTCGCCGAGTAGACCATAACCAACCCGATGGCCGAGAGCACGCACACGGCCACGAACAGGATCTGATCATGCCGTCCGCGGTCCTGATAGCTATCCACTGGCCTCACCTCTTGTAGCGCCGGACGGGACGAACCCATCGAGGCCCCGGACGGCCTCCTCGAAGGCCTCGCCCCGGTGAGCGTAGTTGCGGAAGAGCCCGAAGCTGGCTGAGGCCGGGGACAGGAGTACGCGGTCACCCTCCTGAGCTAGGCCGGCGGCCCGCGCCACGGCTTCGGCCATGCCTGAGCATCGATGGATGGCGGACAACCCTGCGCGCCGAGCCTCTGCTTCGATGGCCGGACCCGTGTCGCCCAAGGTGACCACCGCGCGGCACTTGGCCGCCATCGCCGGCCCGAGGGTCGAGTAGTCGGCACCCTTCTCGGAGCCGCCGGCGATGAGCACCACAGGCCCCGGACAGCTCTCCAGAGCCATCAGGGTGGAGTCCACATTGGTACCTTTGGAGTCGTTGATCCATGTCACGCCGCCGGCCACACCCACGGTCTCGAAGGTGTGGCGCCCGGACCGGGTCGCGCGGAGGGCCTCGGCCATGCCGTCCATCGTGGCGCCTCGGGAATGGGCCAGGCATATGGCGGCACAGGCGTTGCGGATGTTGTGGATCCCCGCTAGAGCCATCTCGTCGATGGACAGGACAAGCGCCGGGTCGGCACCGGGCGACTCGATCCACAGCCCGCCTTGGCGAAGGTAGGCCCCCGGCGCCACCCGGTCCACGGCCGAGAACCAGAGGAGGCGGGCCCGCGCGATGCTCGAAGCCAGCCCGCTGGCAACCGGACAGTCGGCCCCGAGGACTGCCGTGTCCTCCTGGGTCTGGTTCCCGAAGATGCGCGCCTTGGTGGCCAGATACTCGGCCAAGGTCGGATGACGGTCGGCATGGTCATCGGACACATTCAGTAGCGCGGCGGACCGCATCCGGGCCCTGGTGCAGCTCTCGAGCTGGAAGCTGGACAGCTCCACGACGAAGACCGGATCGCCCTCTGCGTCCAGGACGTGGGTGATGAGAGGCGATCCGATGTTGCCGCACACTCGCGCCGGCAATCCCGAATGGTCGAGCATGGCGCCCGTCAGCGCCGTCGTCGTCGACTTGCCGTTGGTGCCGGTGATGCCCACCAGGGTCGCGTCCGGCCGGAGCCGGTAGGCCAGCTCGACCTCGCCGATGACCTCCACCGAAGCCGCGTGCACAGGATCGAGAAAGGGATCGCCCAGGCCGATGCCCGGGCTGAGTACGACTAGGTCGGTCGATGCTAGTGGGCGCGCGTCGCTCCAGTGTACCTCCGAGGCGACGGTCGCCAGCGCGGCCTCGGCTTCGGGCGGGGCCTCATCGGGCGAGCGGGAGTCAGCCACCACCACGCGCCCACCCAGTCTGGCCACGGCCTCGGCCACGGCTCGGCCGGTCATGCCCGCACCCACCACGCCGACGGTCTTGCCGTTGATGGAAAGCCCAGTTCCGCTCATGGCAAGCCCCCCGCCTCGGCGATGAGCAGCCCCATTGCCAGGACCGCCGAGCCCACGCCGGCGGCCCAGAAGCCCTGTACGACCCGGGCCTCGGAGCTGCCGCCCTCCTCGAAGTGATGGTGCAGGGGGGCTTTCCTGAAGACGCGCCGACCTTCATCCAGCTTGTAGATCCGCTTGGTAGCCTGGAAGTAGACGACTTGGATCACCACGGAAAGGAGCTCCAGCGTGAAGGGCAGTGCGGCCAGGAGCACCAGCCACTCCATCGAGCCTAGCACGCCCAGACATCCCAGGCCCGCCCCCAGCCCGAGGGAGCCCGTATCGCCCATCCACACATGGGCGGGGCGCCGGTTGAACCGGAGGAAGCCCGTCGAGCCACCGAGGATCCCGGCGGCGCCCACGGTGAGGCCAGCGGCCTCGGTCAGCAGCCCCGCCATGAAGACGGGTACGCACGCCAGGGCCGTCAACCCAGTGGCCAAGCCATCCAAGCCGTCGGTGATATTCACGGCATTGGTCATCCACAGGAGGTACAGGATCCACAGACCGATGGCCCAAGGGCCCATGTCGACCGTGTCCATGAAGGGTAGCAGCCGTACATGGCCCGGATTCCCCATGACCAGTACGGCGTAGAAGGCCACCGCTGTCGCCACGATGACTTGGAGCAAGAACTTGGTTCGGGCCATCAGGCCACGGCGGGAGGTGCGCCGGGCCTTGAGGAGATCGTCGGCTGCGCCGATGCCAGCGAAGCCCAGCATCCCGCCGGCCACGCCCACGGCCATGGGGTCGCCGAGGCCGGCCACGCCGATGGCCATCGCGGCCACAGGGACCACCAGAACCCCGCCCATGGAAGGGGTCCCCGCCTTCGCCCGGTGGCTGTCGGGCGTGTCCTCCCGGACACCTCCGCCCGCCATCCCGATGTGACGGAGCCAGCGTATGACGGGCCAGCCACCGGCGAGAACCAAGGCCAGGGTGAGGAGCACAGCGACCGCCGCTTGGATCGTCAGCATCACCGCTCTCCACCCCCGCCCGTGAGGCTGTCGATGAGGTGCTCCAGCTCTAGGCCGCGTGAGGCCTTGACGAGCACTACGTCGCCGCGGTCCAGGAAATCTCGGAGCCACCTCGAAGCGTCGTCCCGGGCGGGGTGGTGGCGGATCAGCTCGACAGGCTCAGGAGCCTCGGTCGCGCCGCGGGCGATCAGCTCGCCCCTCTCCCCTACGGTCACCAGGGCGTACACCCCATGCCGCTCGATCTCGCGACCAAGCTCCAGATGAGCCTGCTCCGACACCGGCCCCAGCTCGAGCATGTCGCCCAGAACCGCCACTCTGCGTCCACTGCACGGCCTGGCCTCCAGAACAGCCAGGGCCGCCCGCATGGATTCGGGGGATGCGTTATAGCAGTCATCGATGATCTCGAAGCCGCCGGGCGCCTTGATGAGCTGGCCGCGGTGAGGCTCGGGCTCGAAGCTATCGAGACCTCCGACCACGTCCCTCAGGTTCGCGCCCAGGGCCAGAGCGCCGGCCGTCGCCGCGACGGCATTGCGCGCATGATGAGCACCGGGCACCGGCATATGGACCTGCACCGACCGGCCCGCGTGGCGAATGAGCAGGGCCGTGCCTTCCTCCGTCTGGCGCACCTCGCTACCGCGCACGTCGGCGGCTTCATCGATGCCAAAGCTGATCTCGGCACACCGGATCCCGTCCCTGAGGAAGGAGGAGAAGTCGTCGTCGAGG
This sequence comes from Armatimonadia bacterium, assembly GCA_014730065.1. Lineage (GTDB taxonomy): Bacteria > Armatimonadota > Zipacnadia > UBA1398 > UBA1398 > UBA1398. The sequence continues at coordinate 13,763 of WJIW01000320.1, forward strand.
GGCAGGCAGGCGGTGCCGTCGGGCCGGGTCGTCTCGTAGATCTCCCGCTTGGCCTCGGCGATGGCCTGGCGGCTTCCCAGGATCTCCAGGTGCGACACTCCCACATTGGTGACCACCGACACATGGGGTGGCACCATCTGGCCTAGCTCCCGGATCTGCCCCTGGCCTCGCATGGCGAACTCGAGCACCAGCAGCTCGGCGTCGTGGTCGGCGTTGGCCACGGCAAGGGGCATACCAAGCTCGCTATTGAGGTTCCCCGGCGCCACGGCCGTTGACCAGCGGCGGCTCGCGATGCGCCCGATCATCCCCTTGACCGATGTCTTGCCCACACTGCCCGTGATGGCGAGGACGGTGGGCGCCCACTCGGCGATGAGCCCCCTGGCCATCGTGGCCAGCGCCTCCTCGGCGGTGTGGACTCGGATCTGGGGGATCGCCACGTCAACCCCGCGGGTCACCACCGCGCATGACGCGCCGGCGGCCAAGGCGTCGGCACAGTGGTCGTGGCCGTCGGTACGGGCGCCCTTGATGGCGAAGAAGGCCTGGCCGGGCTCCAGCTTCCGAGTGTCCACGGCGGCGCCGCGAACGGGCTCCTGGTCCATGCCCGCGGTCACTTCCCCGCCGACCAGCTCCGCGAACTGGCCCAAGCTCCGAGCCTTCATCGGACCTCGCCACCCGGCCTGGCGTCGAGGGCCTCGCGAGCGACTTCCCGGTCATCGAAGTGGGTTCGCTGGCCCTGGATCTCCTGGTACGTCTCATGGCCCTTGCCGGCGATGAGGACCACATCCTCGCTCCCCGCCGCCGAGACGGCCTCGAAGATCGCCTCACGTCGGTCGGGGATCCGGCACGACAATACGCCCGAGAGCCCGGGCATGATCATGTCCAGGATCGACTCCGGATCCTCGCCCCTGGGATTGTCGGAAGTCACGTACGCCACGTCGGCTCCCTCGGCGACGGCGGCGCCCATGAGGGGCCGCTTGGCGCGGTCGCGATCGCCGCCACACCCGAAAACGCAGAGCAGCCTGCCCGGACAGAACTCGCGCACCGACTGCAGCACCGAGCGCAGACTGTCGGCGGTATGGGCGTAATCGACCAGCACCCGCGGCTCATCCCCTCGGCTGACCAGCTCGAGCCGTCCGGGGACGGCGCGCAGGTCCTCCAGGCCCCGGGCGATGACGGCCGGATCGGTCCCGCGAGCGTGGGATAGGGCCGCGGCCGCCAGGGCGTTCCATGCCGCGAACCGGCCCAGCAGGTGCAGGCGGATCGGAAGGACCTGGCCGCTAAGGTCCAGCACAAGCGAGGTGCCGTCCAGGCTCAGCCGCACGTCCCGGGCCGCCACGTCGGCGGGGGTAGCCATGGCGAAGGTCGTGATGGGGCACTGCGCCTCTTCCGCCAGCCGAAGGCCGTACGGATCATCGATGTTGACGGCGCCCACGCAGTCCCCGCGCCCGTGGACGTCCCGGGTGAAGAGTCGCGCCTTCGATCGGTAGTATTCCTCCATGGTGCCATGCCAGTCGAGGTGGTCCTGGGTGAGATTGGAGAAGAGCACCCCCGCGAACTCGCATCCCTCCACCCGCCCCCAGTCCAGGGCGTGGGACGACACCTCCATGGCGACCTGCTCGGCGCCATCGTCGACCATTCGCCGGAGCCACTTCTGGAGTACCGTCGCCTCGGGTGTGGTCCGCCCGGCCTCCAAGCTGGCGCCGCCGGGGCCGCGGATCTCCAGGGTGGTGAAGAGCCCGGAGGCGACGCCCCCCGATCGGGCGATGCTGTCCAGAAAGTAGCACGTCGAGGTCTTCCCGTTAGTGCCGGTCACGCCTAGGAGGTCGATCTCCCGGGCGGGGTAGTCGTGCACGAGGCAAGCGACTCGCGCCATGGCCGGCCGCACGCTCTCCACGGCGAGGGCGGGCATGTCATCGGACACCCGGCCGAGGTTCTCGCGGCCCTCGACCAGGGCCCCGGCGGCGCCCCGCTCGTGGGCCTGCATCAGGAAGTCGTGGCCGTCCCAGCGCTCCCCCCTGACCGAGAGGTACAGATCGCCCGACTCCACCTCGCGGCTGTCATGGGTCGCACCCGTCACCGACCGCTCCAGGTCACCCCTCGCACCGACCACCTGGTCTCCTAGCGCTCGGGCGAGGCTCGCCATGGTCATGGCGTCTCCTCCCCGGGCTCGAAGGCGGCCACGGGCCGCTGCACGGGCAGGTGGAGGTCGGTGATCAGGCTTTCAGCGATGTCCCGGAACACGGGAGCGGCCATGGTGCCGCCATAGGCATCACCCTCCGGCCGGTCGAGGACGACCACGATGACGTACCGGGGGTCCTCGGCGGGTAGCAGGCCAACGAAGGAGACCACGTACTGCCCCGGCTCGTACTTGCCGTCGACGACCACCTCGGCCGTGCCCGTCTTGCCCGCAACGGTGCAGCCGGGCACCCGGGCGCGGTGGCCGGTGCCGTCGTCATCCTGAACCACATGTCCGAGCATGGACACCACTCGGCGCGCGGCGTGCCGGGGGTACACGCGGGTGACCTCCACGGGGGGAAACTCCTTGGCGTGGCCACCAGCATCGATAGCTGAGTCCACGAACCGGGGCCGCATCATCACACCCCCGTTGGCTAGGGCACCGTACGCCGCGGCCAGATGAAGCGGGGTGATGCCGATTCCTTGGCCGAAGCTGGCCGTGGCACACCAAGCCGGCCCCTTGTAGGGCGGGAGCGGATGGCACTGAGCCGGCAGCTCCCGGGTGGGTAGGTCGGTGAAGCCGAGTCGCTTGAAGAGCCGGGTCAGCTCCTCAGCTCCCGCCGCCTGTCCCACCTGGGCCGCTCCCACATTGCACGAGTACTTGAGGAGATCTGTAAGGTCCACCGTGCCGTGGCCGCCGTCCACATGCCCGCAGCCCACCTCCCAATCCCCGGCCTCCAGCGTACCGCCACAGTAGAAGGTGCTGGAGGGCGAGACGACCCCCTCGGACAAGGCCATGGCCACCACCAGCGGCTTGATCGTGGACCCGGGCTCGTAGATCCAGGTGCTGAACCGCGGCGACCAGACCTCGGGATCGACCTCCTGCCAACTGTTGGGATCGAAGGTCGGGTAGTCGCAGGCGGCGAGGACGTCGCCCGTGGCCACATCCATCACGACCACACACCCCGACTCGGCACCCACCTCCTGTATGCCCATGGCCAGCTCGCGCTCACACGCCTGCTGGACCTTCACATCAAGGGTGAGCTTGAGCGAGGACCCGTCCTTGGCCGGGGCCATGGTGGTGGTCCGATGGGGGATGGGCC
>WJIW01000035.1 GCA_014730065.1 Armatimonadia bacterium
CGCCGCCCCGCACCCCGGCGAGGGGCAAGCCCAATGGAGCCGAAACGCACTACGGGACCGACGTGAGCGACAATGCTCACAGTGCCGAGGCACGGACGAGCCGCGAATGCGTATGTTCGCCGAGGGGCTTCCCGGCGGGTCTACCGGGAGAACTTACTTCGCACCGGCGGCCATACGACCTGCCGAAGGGGCCATCCGCTCCTCCATCGCCTTGCGGAGCATGATGCCCGTGGCGCTGCCGGGGGTGTCCATGACATCCTCGGGGGTGCCCGAGGCGATGAGCTGACCGCCGGCGCCGCCGCCCTCGGGCCCGAGATCCACGATCCAGTCGGCGCATTGGATCACATCCAGGTTGTGCTCGATCACCACGACCGAGTTGCCCGCCTCGACCAGACGGTCGAGGACATTCAGCAGCTTCTGGACATCGGCGAAGTGAAGGCCCGTGGTGGGCTCATCGAGCACGTAGAGGGTGGTGCCCGTGGAGCGCTTGGACAGCTCCTTGGCCAGCTTGACCCGCTGGGCCTCGCCGCCCGAGAGGGTCGTGGCCGACTGGCCGAGCTGGATGTACCCGAGCCCCACGTCCTGGATGACCTTCAGCATCCGGTGGATCCGGGGCATGTTCTCGAACAGCTCCACGCCCTCGTCCACGGTCATCTCCAGCACGTCGGCGATGGACTTGCCCTTGAACCTGACCGAGAGGGTCTCGCGGTTGAACCGTTTCCCGCCACACTGCTCGCACGTGACGTAGACGTCGGGCAGGAAGAGCATCTCGATCTTGTTGACTCCATCGCCCTTGCACGCCTCACAGCGGCCGCCGGGCACGTTGAAGCTGAACCGGCCTGGCTTGTAACCCCGCACCTTGGAGTCGGGCAGCATGGCGAAGGCCTCGCGAATAGGGGTCAGCACACCCACGTAGCTGGCGGGGTTGGAGCGGGGCGTGCGGCCGATGGGATCCTGGGTGATAGCGATGACCTTGTCGAAATGCTCCAGGCCCTCGATGGAGTCGTGCTCGCCCGGCCGCTCCACGCTGCGGTGCAGCTTGCGGCGGAGGCCGGGCAGCAGGATCTCGTTGACCAGGGTCGACTTTCCCGAGCCCGACACGCCGGTGACGCAGGTGAAGAGACCCACGGGCACCCGGACGTCGATCTTCTTCAGGTTGTGCTGGCGGGCGCCCTTGATCTCGAGCCAGCCCCGGAGGGGCTTGCGGCGGGATTCCCGGGGCCGAACATGCTTGGCGCCCGAAAGGTACGCGGCGGTGAGGGATTCGGGGCAGCCCAGCACCTCGTCGATGGGGCCGGAGACGACCACCTCGCCCCCCAGGCGGCCTGCGCCGGGGCCGAAATCGACCACATGGTCGGCGGAGAGGATGGTCTCGGCGTCGTGCTCCACGACGACCACCGTATTGCCCAGGTCACGCAGACGGCGAAGGGTGTTGAGTAGCTTGACGTTGTCTCGGGCGTGGAGTCCGATGGAGGGCTCGTCGAGGATGTAGAGCACACCCACCAGGTGGCTGCCGATCTGGGTCGCCAAGCGGATGCGCTGGGCCTCGCCGCCCGAGAGGGTGGGGGCGGCCCGGTCCATAGTCAGATAGCCGAGGCCCACATCGACCATGAACTGGAGCCGCTCGTTGATCTCCCGGATCAGGCGGTCGGCGATGCGCCGGTCGCGGTCGGACATGCCGGCGGTGTACTCCACGAACCACTTCTGGGCCTCGGAGACGGCCAGGGAGGTCACCTCGGTGATGGTGCGATCGCCGACCCGAACGGCTGCGCTCTCGGGCCGGAGCCTCCCGCCGCCGCAGTCGGTGCAGGGGCGCCGGGCCAGGTACTCCTGGTACCGGTCCATCTCCGACTCGTCCTCGGCCTCCTGGAACCGGCGCTCGGTCTGGTTCAGGATGCCCTCGTACCGGCGCTTGTACCGCCAGACCCGGCCGCTACTCGCGGCTCGGTACACGAACTGGATGGCCTCGGGGTGGCCGTGGAGGATGGTCTCGCGCTGGTCCTCGGGCAGGTCCCGGAAGGGGGTGTCCACGTCGATGCCGAGCTGGGTCTCGAAGGCCTCCATCATGCACTTGGCGCGCTGGCTCTCGGGCTTTCCGAGGAGCGGAACGGCGCCTTCGCGGAGGGAGAGCTCCGGGGCCGGTACGACCAGGTCCTCGTCCATCTCCAGGGTGATGCCCAGGCCGTCGCAGGTCTGGCACATGCCCTGGGGCGAGTTGTAGCTGAACATCTGGGGCTCGAGCTTGGCGAAGGAGACGCCGCAATCGACGCACGCGGCCTTCTGGGAGTAGAGATGGTCACCCTCGCCCACCACGTCGATGATGGCCAGTCCATCGCCCTTCCGCAAGGCGATCTCCATGGACTCGGTGATGCGGCTCAGAGCCTTGGGCCGGACGATGGCCCGGTCCACGACCACCTCGATGTTGTGCTTGCGGCGCTTGTCGAGCTTGATCTCATCGGCCAGATCCACGATCTCGCCATTGACCCGGACCCGGGCGAAGCCCTCGGCGCGAGCCTCCTCCAGTAGGTCCAGATACTCGCCCTTACGGTCGCGCACCAGGGGAGCCATGATCTGCAGCCGGGTGCCCTCGGGCATGGACATGAGCCGGTCCACGATCTGGTCCAGGGTCTGGCCGCTGATGGGCTTCCCGCAGAGGTGGCAGTGCTGGACCCCGACCCGGGCCCAGAGCACGCGCATGTAATCGTAGATCTCCGTCACCGTGCCCACGGTGGAGCGGGGGTTCTTCGAAGCCGTCTTCTGCTCGATGGCAATCGCCGGTGATAGCCCCTCCACATGGTCCACGTTGGGCTTCTGCATCTGGTCGAGGAACTGGCGGGCATAGGCGGAGAGGGACTCAACGTAGCGCCGCTGGCCTTCGGCGTACAGGGTATCGAAGGCCAGGGACGATTTCCCCGAGCCCGAGACTCCGGTGAAGACGATCAACTGGTCCCGGGGCAGCTCCAGGTCCAGGTCACGCAGGTTGTGCTCTCGAGCGCCCCGCACGCTAATCGTCGCGGCCATGCTCTCACCTTCCGGAGGGGCGGTCCGCCCAGGTTCTCGGTCGGGGTCAAGACACTCCGACGCATCGATGGGTTGCAGTGCTCTTCATCGCCTCGGGGCGTCGTCGATCGGGGCGGACGTCCTAGGAGAAGCGTACCCAATCATGGGAGCCCTGTGAAGGCATTTGCCGGGCACGCGTCCGACGCTATGTCGGGCCCGGGCTCGGATGGCCGGCATCGGCGGGCGCCGGTGGCTCGTCGGGCACGCTGAAGGTGAAGGTGGCGCCTTCGCCCGGCTCGGACTCGACCTGGATGCTCCCACCATGGCTCTCCACGATCCGGGCGCAGATGGCCAGGCCGATGCCGGTGCCCGTAGGGTGTCTGTCGGCCCGGGCCCGCTGGAACATCTGGAAGATGCGGCGCTGATCCACGGGATCGATGCCCTGGCCCTCGTCCCGCACATGCACCAGCCAGGCGCCGTCGCCGCGCTCGGCGGACACGTGGATGCGGGCGGGCTCGTCGCCCCGGAAGCGCATGGCGTTGCTCAGGAGATTCTGGAACACGATGCTAAGCTGCCCGGGATCGAACTGGATCCTGGCGGGCAGATCGGCCCAGGTGATCTGGGCCTCGGTCTCGGTGGTGAGGGACTCCAGTGAGGCGACGGCCTCCCGAAGCACCTGCTCGGGGTCGATGGGCTGGGGCGCCCTCACGCGGCCGGCTCGGGAGTACGTCAGCAGGTCCTGGATGAGCCGGTCCATACGCTCGATGCCCTTGATGGCGGCGTCCAGGTAGTCACCGGAGCCTCCCTCCTGCACGTCGGGATAGTTGTACCGAAGCAGGTGGAGGGAGTAGGAGACGGTTCGGAGCGGCTCGCGCAAATCGTGAGAGGCGACATAGGCAAAGCGCTCCAGATCGGTGTTGGAGCGGCGCAGCTCATCCACGGCCACGTCCAGCTCCGCCTGGGCTTGGGTCATCGCCGTGATGTCCACCGAGCACGACAGCACGCCCCGCCGCCCGTCGGCCAGGGCGAAGGGAATCTTGGTCGTCTGGAAGACGTAGTCCTGGCCATTCATCCCGCGTGCTTTGACGAAGGGCCGTACGAGGCGCTCCCGCCCGTCGAGGATGGCCCGGTCGGAGCCGAGGACATCGTCCACGTACGCCTCGTCGGAGTGCAGCTCGGCTACGGTCCTACCCTCGACCTCATCGGGGGTGCGGCTGTAGAACTCGGCGGCGGCGCGATTGGCCAGGGCGAAGCGTCCGTCGGCATCCCGGGCGGAGAGGGGCACCGGGATCAGATCGATGATCTGGCGGAGCCGCTCCGCCGCGCGCGCCGCGGCCTGCTCGGCTTCCACCAGGCCAGTGACGTCCCGGCTGAAGCTAAGGATGGCGGGAGCGCCGCGCCAGCGGGTCGTCGTTAGGGTCCCGCGGATCCAACGTACGCGCTCCATGGCGTCGTGGATGCGCACCTCGTACGTGGCCTCGCGAGCCCTTCCGCTGCTCCATTCGTTGAGAAGTTCCCGGGCGTACTCGCGGTCGTCGGGGTGGATGGCATCGTCCACCTCCATACCGACGAGAGTCTCGTGGCGGTATCCGAAGACGTCCTCGGAGCTGGGGTTGGCATACGTGACCCGGCCGCCTTGGATGATGGCGATGGCATCGCCGGCGTTCTCGACCACCTGGCGGTAGAGCTCCTCGGACCGGCGGAGAGCCTCCTCGGCGCGCTTCCTGTCTGTGATGTCGGTGGTGACGGACAGAAGCCTGCGCTCGCCACCGATCTCCAGCAGCTCGGCGGAGAATAGCCCGGTACGTATCTCGCCATCACGGCGAGTGAAGGTGGTCTCCAAGTGGCGGACCCTCTCGCCGGTCAGAGCGCGGTCGATGGCATGGCTCCGGATGACGGGATCGCGCACCAGGCCCAGTTCCCGGGTCCGATGGCCGAGCACCTCCTCGCGGGGGAAGCCCGTCGCACGCTCGAACGCCTCGTTCACATCGACCAGCTCGCCCGTGAGCGGGTCGGAGAGGACCATGATGCTGGGGCTGGCGTGGAAGACGGTGGAGAACTTCTCCTCCGACGCGCGCAGCTCGGCCTCGTGACGCATTCGATCGGCCACGTTCCGGCAGACGGCGAAGATCACCGACTCGCCGCTCCACGATCCGTACGTGATACGGGTCTCAATGGGAAGCTCGAAGCCATCGCGCCGCACCAGCTTGACGGTGGTCGACTCGATCTGGCCCGAGGCCATGTCCTGGATCAGGCTGGCGGCTTCCGCCTGGCGGTCGGGGGGGTGCAGATCGGACAGGTTGGAGCCGCGCAGAGCGTTGCCCTCGTACCCGAGCATGTCGGAGAAGGCGGCATTGGCGCCGAGGATGTGGCCTCGGTGATCGACGATAATGAGGCCATCGGTGATGGTGTTCAGCAGGTGTGTGATGTTCCGCTGGCTCTCCAGGAGGGCCTGCTCCGCCTCCCGGCGGTCGCTGATGTCGTCGACGATAACCAGGGCGGAGTGGAGCTCGCCATCGCCGTCGCGGATCGCCGTCACATCGACCTCGGCCCAGACCGCACGCCCATGCTTGCTCAGATACCGCTTGGTGTAGCTGGCGGCATCTATCTCGCCCCGAACCAGGCCCTGCGCGGTACGGGCCGTCCTGTCCACATCGTCCGGATGGGTTACGTCGGCCAGGGTGAGGCCGACGAGCTCCGACCGGGAGTACTCGAGCAGGGAAGCGAGGCCCTCGTTGACCTCGGCGATCACGCCGTCCCTGCGGACGACGAAGAGAGCGATGCCGTCGTTCTCGAACATGGCCCGGTAGAGGCGCTCATCGGGCAAGCCCATATCGACATCGGCCTGGAGGTGGTCGGGATCCACGCGCGGCGCTCCATCCACGGGAGTAGGGGTCACTCGGGCTTGAGGAACTCCATCAGAGCCTTCGACCGCCGGCGGGAGGCCGTCAGAACGGTCGCATTGTCGTCTCCCAAGACTAGATCGTACGAGCCGTCGCCGTTGGGGATCAAGTGGTCTACGAAGTTGATGTTCACCAGAGCGCCCGGATTGATGCGAACGAACCCGCTGGAGCCGAGGCGCTGCTCCATCTGGTCGACGGTGTAGTACGTGGGGAACTCCTGGTCGGCAGTGTGCACGACGACGCGGTCGCCGCGCCGGATAAGGTAGACGACGTGCCTGGGCTCGATGAGCCGCACGGTACCCTCATCGTAATCCTTGATGGGCAGGCGCCGGCCGACGGAGGCGCCGGGTTCGCCCGATAGGTCACCCACCCGACTCGCCAGAGCGCTGACCTGCTCCCGAAGCTCGGCGAGATCGGGCCCCGACTCCTGCTCCAGGCTCCGCTCCACTCGGTCGACGGCTTTGGCCAGCCGCCGACTGAACTCGGCGGGATCGGTAGGCTTGACCACATAGTCAACGGCCTCCAACTCGAAGGCCTTGGCCGCCCACTCGCCATGGCCGGTGACGAAAACGAACTGGGGTGGGTCGCCCTCCTCGACCAGCGCTTCGGCCACTTCGATGCCGGTCATGTCCGGCATCTGGACGTCCAGGAACACCACGTCCACCCGCAGGCCCTGGACCTCCGCCAGGGCCTGATCGCCCGTGGCGGCCTCGCCGGCAACTCGGACTCGACCCGTGTCTTCCAGGGCCGTGCGGATCAGCTCCCGAGCGGCGGCCTCGTCCTCGGCGATGAAGGCGGTGATCATTGGTCCCATCCTCGGTACCTGTGGCGTGACACGAACGGCCCCGGGTACAAGTCATCCACGTCTGTTGGCGCCCCCATACAGCTGGAGTTCAGTAATGCCGCCGCCGGGGGGGAGTGTCAAGGGCGGTGAGCGTCAGTCGGGGTGCCCCACCTGCTCCACGAGCAGCAGACCTTCGGGATCGATTTCCAGTCGCGCGCCGCGAACGTCCACGGGCGACGGCACCGTCAGATCCCTGCCGTCCATAGAGACGCTCAGGACCTGGGCATCGCCTTGATTGGGTACCACCCGGACCTCCAGCGAGGGCAGCCGGAAGGACTCTTGGGGCTGGACCTGCTCGAGGATGATGTCGTCGCCCCGGAAGGCGGCGCGAATGCGCGGCAGACCCGAGCGGAGCAGCCACTGATCCTCGAACCAGGTCAGGTCCTCGCCCGCGCCGTCGGAGAGGGCCTGGAAGAACTCGTCGTATGTGGGCCGCTGGCCCCGAAGCTCGGAGAACGCCGCCGACCAGGCTGCGAAGAACCGCTCCCGACCCAGGTGCTGCATCAGCATGTCCATCACGACGGCGACCTTGGCGAAGGCGATGCTGCGATAGATGGGCGACTCGTATACCCGAGGCGAAGCGACGGGCACGTCCTCACCCAGACTCCTGGATTGGATGTACCCCTCGGCAAGCTCCCTCATCCCTTGGCGGTAGGTGTCCTCCCCCGCCTGCTCGCCGAGCCATAGGAGGTCGAGGAAGGTGGCCACGCCCTCGGCCAGCTCGTTGGGGAGCGACACGGCGTAGGCGTTCCACTGGTGGGACAGCTCATCCACCACGACCAGGGGATCGAGGACGGCGGGGTCATTCACGGAGCGGCCCGCCAGATCCAGGTCGCCGAAGTCGTCGAAGTACTCGTCGGAGATCATGATCAGGCCCGGGGTGCTCACGCCCATCTCCCGCTCCTCCGGGCTGACGTGGGCGAAGGCGATCCGGCCCCAGGGCAGGGGTCCCATCATGTCCTCGAAGGTCTCGGCCGCCTCCAGCGCCACCTCCATGCGCTGCTCCAGCAGGGCCTCCTCACCCTCGTACCCATACCAGTCGATGCGGGTGCCGCCCGTGGTGGTGGCGCTGTGCTGGATGTACCGGGCGATGGCCCAGCCGAAGGGCAGCAGACGCGGAATGGACAGGTCGTTCCGGAACCGGTAGGTGGTCCATCCGTCGACGGTCTCCTGGTCGCCGGCCTCCCCGCCCGCGGCGACCACGTAGCCGTCGGGCACGCTGATGGACAGGGAGACGGTGGCATCATTCCCCCCGCCGGTGGGGTCGATCGGGTAGTACACCACATGGCTGCTGTACGATGACGCTTCGCGCACCTGGCCGAGCACCGATACCTCGGCCACGAGCTGGTTCGGCACGTTCTGGAAGTAGTCGGCCGACTTGGCTCGGTAGGTGAGGGTGATGGTGTCGCCCACGCTCAGGGGCTCGGGCAGTGTCACCCCGTGGCGGCTCAGGATCTCGTCGGGCTCGGTGGTGGCGACGGCGAGCCCCTCTCCCCCATGGTCGAACCGGACCTCCTCGACCACCGAGGTGGAGACTTGGATGGCCTCCACGCCATCGGCAAGGGCCTCGACCACGAAGTCGTCCTCCACCTCCACCGAGCCCTCGGCCGGGTTGACTCTCAAGCGCACGTCGTGGGCGGCGATGCGCCAATCGGGAGCGGCGCGGTCGGGCCACTCGGCTCGCAAGTCGTCGGCGGTGCTCAGGTCCTCCTCGATGGCCTCGGCGGCGGGCGGCTCCTCACCGAGGAACTCCACGGACCGGGCCGCGGCCCGGAGCTGAGCGGCCTGGTCGGGGTTGTTCCAGTCGGCGATGGGAGCGGCCACCTGGATGATCACCAGGGCATCGCCCCGGATGGCGCCGATCTCCAGGGCTCGCAGTCCTTGGGCCGAGTACTCCAAGGCATGACCTTGGAGCCCGGCCAAGTCCGCGGCCTCGAAGCGGTGCTCGGTATACCTGTCGCCACCCACCTGGGAGATGGACCTCCTGCGGTCGGCCATGCCCTGGGGGAACATGGCCTTGGGCAGACTGATGATGACGACGCGATGCCCCTGACCGTCGGGGGTCGAGTACATATGGACCAGGGCACGGCCCTGGCTCATGTCCTCGATGGAGTACTGAGGGAAGGGGTACTCGAAGGCTAGCCCCGCCTCCTCATCCACCACCCGCTCGGCGAGGGCGGGTAGGGCGAGCAGGCTGAGTAGTGTGACCAGCAAAGAAAGCCGCATGGCACGGACCTTTCCGGTGTGCTTACCTCACCCCTCCATGGGTGGAGCGGGGTCGGGGGAGGGAGGTCGCTACGACCCCGCCTCGCCCGCGACGGAGGCCGATTCCGTTACCCGCTTGATCACTTCCTCGGCGATGGCGGCGAAGGCGGCGCGGGCCACGTCGGGCGCCTCGTCGCCGAGGACGGGCTGGCCTCGGTCGGACAGGGCGACCACCTCGGGCACGAGGGGGATGGGCCCCAGGTAGGGCACTTCCATCTCGGCCGCCATGTGCTCCGCGCCGCCGCTGGAGAAGATGGGCGTCTCCTCCCCGCAATGGGGGCACACGAACCCGCTCATGTTCTCGACGACGCCGACCACGGGCAGGCCGACGGCGTGGGCGAAGTTGATCGCCTTCCGGCAGTCCGACAGACTGGCCTCCTGGGGCGTGGAGACGATGATGACGCCATCGGCTCGATGCATGGCCTGGGCCACGGTGAGGGCTTCGTCCCCGGTGCCCGGCGGCAGGTCGGCGATGAGGTAGTCTAGGTCGCCCCATTCCACATCGGCGACGAGCTGGCGGAGGGCCGTGGATCGGATCGGGCCCCGCCAGATGAGGGGCTGGTTGGCCTCCTGCATCAGGAAGCCCATGGACATGACCCACAGGTTCTCGACGGGCGAGACGGGCGCGATGCTATGCTCATCACCCTTGGGCCGGGCGCCCACTAGGCCGGTCATCAGGGGGATGGTGGGTCCGTGAAGGTCGGCGTCCAGTAGGCCGACCTTGTTGCCCTGCTGGGCTAGGGTCCAGGCCAGGTTGGCCGATACGGTGCTCTTGCCCACACCGCCCTTGCCGCTCATGACGAGGATCTGGTGCTTTATGTGTCCGAGGCGGGTCTCGAGGCGGGCTTGCTGCATCTGGGCCTGCATCTCAGCCTGGCCCGCACCGCAGGAGCCGCCGGAGCCGCAGCCGGAGCACCCACCGTCGGCCTCGGGATGACGCGCTATAGGGTCCATATCTCGCATGGCTTGTCCTTCTCTCCATGTAGCTCACTCATACCAATGCTACTCCAGCCCTCGTCCTCGCGCCAGGTGACGACGCCGCCTTCGCGGAAGGTGGAGCTGGCATTCCGAGTACCGACCGAAGGGACGACCCTACATGAACCCACGCAGACTCTCTCTGCTGACGCTTCTGCTGGCCCTACCCCTTATGGCAGCGCCCACGGTGGAGGTGGCGAGCGCGCCCGCCGCCGCGGTGGAGGGCGATACCGTCACCATCGAGGTTGCCTACGCCGTGCCCGAGGGCCCGGCCATGCTTCACTGCGAGATGAAGGGCGACTCGCCCGTGGTTATCGACTCTCGCGAGGTGGAGGTGGATGGCGATGGCGTGGCGAGCTTCGAGTTCGTCGTGCCGCCTTTGGGACAAGCCCGGAACCTCCACTGGGCCGTCTGGCTGGGGGAGCACTGGCAGGCGCCCTTGGCACCCATCACCTACACGGACACGATTCGCATCATCAGCATAGGGGAGGCGACCAGGATGGATGAGATGGAGTCGCGCGTGGAGGAGCAGCTCGAGGCCGCCGGTTACCGGTCATCGGATCGCGGCAACGTCGCGGTATTCGTCGACGAGCTGCCCGGCTTCGACGGAGAGCTGGCCCAGCGGTACGCCGATGTGCTCTCCGAGCGCTACGAGGTGACCATCATCGATGGCGAGGCCCTCAGCAACCCCTTCCTCATGACCTCCGAGCGTTTCGATCTCTTGGTCCTCACGACTCCCAACAGCTTCCCCGCAATGGCAGCCGAGAGCGTGGGTAGCTTCACCCAGGCGGGTGGGCATGTGCTGGTGCTTGGCGGGCCCGCCTTCGAGACCCCCCTCTGGAAGATCGACGGCGAGTGGCTGGATCGGGACGCCATCCGCGCCTATGTGGCGGAGTCGGCGGAACGCCGGGTGTTCATGGACTTCGAGGAGCCACTTCAGGGCGAATGGGTCCGAGGCACCAACGACGAGAGCACGCCGTCACGAGTGCTGGTCGACGGGCCGGGAGCCGATGGAAGCGAGGGAGCCCTGCTCCTGGACGTGGTGGACCTCTCGGGCTGGGATACCTTCGCCGCGCCTCGGTTCGAGGAGAGCCCCTTCGGTGACGATCATCGCGTCCTGACCTTCTGGGTGAAGGGCGCGGAGCAGAGCCGGGAGCTTCTGGTCGAGATCCGGGAGGCCGATGGCACCCGCTGGATGGCCACGGTCCCCGTTACGCAGGAGTGGCGTCGCGTGGCGCTGCTTCCCAGCGAGTTCAGCTTTTGGGCCGATGGCAGCCCGGAGGGTCGCGGCGGTCCAGGGGATCGCTTGCAGCCCGATCAGGCGGCCCAGATCGTCCTGGGCCTCGCCCACACCCATTCCTTCGATGCGGGCTTCCGGAGCCACCAGATCTGGATCGACGACCTGGCGACGGCGGCTCTTCCCGAGGGCACCGGGGAGCTGCTGAGCAATGCGCGGCCGGTGGATGCGCCGCGCATCGAGGGCGTCTCTCCCCAGTACAAGATCTATCCCATCGAGGGTGCCACCACGCTGGAGGCCGATCCCCGCCAGGTCCTGTGGCCCCAGGGTGACCTGCCCCTGCCCGTCGCGTGCGCCGCGCCCCATCCCCGGCCTCAGGGCACGGGTATCGGCAAGAACAGGGACTGGCGCTTCGTGCCGCTGGTGAGGGCGATGCGCGAGGATGGCCGCCTCGCCGGCTTCCCCGCTGTGCTCGTCATCGATGGCCGGTACCGGAGCTGCGCCATCACGGCACCCGTCCCTGATACGGACTGGCTGGCAGGTCCCGAGGTCGTGGCCGGGCTGACGGGCGTGGTCGACCGGGTCATGGATGGCCTGTTGCTGTGGGAGGGCGGCGCCGAGTATTACGCCTACGAGCCGGGCGAGGAGATGACCGTCGGCGCGTCGGTGCTGAATCTGGGTGAAGAGCCCGTCACCGCCGAGACCCGGGTTCGCTTCGACACGGCGGGACGCCAGGCGCAGTACGCCCATGGCACTAACCTGGAGCCGGGCACCAACGCTCCGCCGGCGACCTCCATGGACGTGGGATCCGAGGGTGGGACCATGACCGTGGAGCTGGTCGTCGATGGCGAGGTGATCGACCATCTGGAGCATCCCATCTCGATCTGGACCACCCCCGACGATCCCCAGTTCATGACCGCCGAGGATGGCGACTTCATCCTGGAGGGCGAGAAGTGGTACGCCCATGGCGTGAACTACATGCCGTCATCGGGCGTGGGCGTGGAGGACAACGAGTACTTCGAGTTCTGGTTCGATCCCCAGCCGTACGATCCCGACATCATCGAGTGGGACCTGCGGGACATCAAGAACATGGGCATGAACATGGTCAGCGTGTTCATCTACCACCGCTCCATCGAGAGCCGGAACCTGTGGGACCTGCTGCTGCGGTGCCGGGAGCTGGACCTGAAGGTGAACCTGTCCCTCCGGCCCGGCACTCCCATGGACTTCCCGTGGGATCAGGTGCGGGAGATGATCGAGAGCCAGCAGCTCGCCGATGAGGACATCGTCTTCGCCTACGATCTGGCCTGGGAGCCCTTCTTCGGCACCCACGAGCAGCGCGCCCGGTGGGACGGCGAGTGGCGCGAGTGGATCATCGACGAGTACGGCTCGGTGGAAGCGGCGGAGGAGGCCTGGGACTTCGAGGCACCGACCACCGACGGTGGTGGGATCACCAACCCCGACGACGAGCACCTGGCCTCCGACGGCCCCTGGGCCGCCATGGCCATCGATTACCGCCGGTTCGTGGATGAGCTGGTGCACTCCAAGTATGCCCGGGCCCGGGAGCTGGTGCAGACGATCGACCCCAATCATCTGGTGAGCTTCCGGATGACCGTCGCCGGCGACCCGACCCACGGCCAGAAGCCGATGCCGTACGATCTGAAGGGGCTTGCGGGCGCCGTCGACATCATGGAGCCCGAGGGCTATGGCCGGATCGGCGACTGGGAGCGGGTGAAACCGGGCTGGTTCACGGCGGCTTACTCGCGACTGGTGGCCCCCGATACGCCTGTGCTGTGGGCGGAGTTCGGCACCCACGTCTGGAACCTGGCGACCATGGACCAGAGCCCCGAGCGCCTGGAGTTCGCGGAGCAGTTCTACCGGGACTTCTATGAGATGGCCCTGCGCTCGGGCGCGAACGGTACCGTCTGCTGGTGGTTCCCCGGCGGGTTCCGGACCAACGAGCGCAGCGACTACGGAATCATCGATCCCGACCGGAGCTGGCGGGGTATCAGTGAGGTCATCGCCGAGCATGCGGCCATCATGACTGAGAGCCGGGAGATCCCCGAGCCCACGGTATGGATCGAGGTCGAGCGATACGCTCATCCCGACGGGATCTACGGCATATACGAGGATGTCCAGGAGGAGTTCTGGGCGGCCATCGAGGCCGGCGAGTTCCCCGGGCTGCGTTGGGCTGACGAGTAGAGCACGGGCAGCACGGGGGTCGCGGCGGGCGTCCCCGCCCGGCGGATCCGGGCCACGGGGGAGGCGAGCCTTGGGCGGGGCGGAGAGGCAGGAGCAGCGGCGGCCGGTGAGCCTCAGGGCGGTGCTCATCGGCCTGCTTCTGATACCGCCCAGCGCATACTGGCTGGCCGTGGTGGAGATGGTACGGGGCTACCATTACTCCACCACCCTGTCGCTCTTCTTCAACGTCGTCTTCGTCCTCTTGGTGATCGTGCTCCTGAACGCTCCCCTGCGGCGATGGGCGCCCCGGCTGGCCCTGTCGCCCGGTGAGCTGGCCACCGTCTACATCCTCGTCTCCCTGGGCTCGACCACGGCGGGCGTGGATTGGGCGGGCCTCACCGCCGTCATGACCTACCCCATGTACCACGCCTCACCCGAGAACCAATGGGGCGAGCTGTTCGTCCAGGACCTCCCCAGCCATCTAATGGTCAAGGACCCCACCGCCGTGCGGGGCTTCTGGACGGGCCACGACACGCTGTACCTGCCCGAGAACTACCTGCCCTGGATCCGCCCTCTGTTGTGGTGGCTGGTGTTCGTAGTGCTGATGGGCGTGCTGTTCCTGTGCATCACGTCGCTACTGCGGCGGAGGTGGCTGGAGATCGAGCGGCTGTCGTACCCCATCGTCCAGCTCCCCATGGTGCTATCCGCCTCGCCGGAGCGGCTCACCCGCTCGCGCGGGTTCTGGGCGGCGCTGGGGCTGGTGCTTTTCATCGACCTCATCAACGGCCTGCAGGTCTTCTGGCCCGTCGTCCCCGATATCGCCGTGCGCTCCACGGCGAGCGAGACGTTTCTCATCGGTAGCCAGATCATCGACCCCCCGTGGAACGCCGTGGGGTTCCTATCCCTTGCCTTCTACCCCTTCGTCATCGGCATCGGGATGCTCATCCCCGCCCACCTTAGCTTCTCGTGCTGGTTCTTCTACCTGCTCTTCAAAGCCCAGTCCGTGATCTGCCGGCACTTCGGCATCCTCCAGAACGACTTCCCCCACGCCCGGCAGCAGTCCCTGGGCGCTTACTTGGGCTTGGGCGCCTACTCGCTATGGCTCGGTCGGAGATACCTGGCCGGGGTCTTCCGTCAAGCCGTGGGCCGGGGCGACATGGATACCGAGCGCGAGGCCATGAGCTACCGGGCCATTCTGATCCTGGGTGCGCTCAGCTTCGCGGGGATCGTGGTCTTTGCCTGGCATGCGGGAATGGCTCTGTGGATGGCGATCACGTGGTTCGCCATGTACGGTCTCCTGAGCCTGTCGATGACCCGGATCCGGGCGGAGATGGGGATCCCCTCCCACGAGATGCACTACATCGGGCCGGGGCAGATCATGCCCCAGCTCTTCGGAACGCGCCTCTGCGGGCGACAGAGCATGATCTCGACCTATGCCTTCTACTGGTTCAACTACGGCCAGCGGTGCCATCCCGCTCCCCACCTCGCCGAGGGTCACCGCCTCGCCGAGAGGACCCATGTAAGCGCCCGGTCGCTGTCGCTGCCCATGGTCCTCGCCATGGTTCTGGGCTGGGTGTGCTGTACCTGGGCAACCCTCCACCTGTTCTACCAGACGGGCGCTGGCCAGGGCTGGACGGGCCATCAGGCGGTCTGGATCCCCGCCCATCCCGCCCACGAGCTGGCGTCGAATCTGCTGGAGCCCAAGGCTCCCCGGGGCACGGTCATCGCGGCCGTGCTCACGGGGGCCGCCGTGGCCATGATCGCCCTGGCGGGATACACGAAGCTGGGCTGGTGGCCGATCCACCCCATCGGCTATGCCGTCAGCTCGGCCTGGGCTATGGAGCACATGTGGTTCGCACTGTTCGTGGCATGGGCGATCAAGTCCATCGTGACCCGGTACGGCGGCACGCCCGCCCAGCGGAGCGCGACGTCGGTGGCCATGGGCCTGATACTGGGGGACTTCCTCATGGGCAGCATCTGGTCGCTGTACGGGCTCTGGAAGAAGGTCAATCCGTACAGCATCTTCCCGTAGGGACGCCGTGGAGGCGTGGCCGCCTTCGCGACGAACCCTCCTGGTAGCGCTCCGGCCGCACGGGAAGGGACCGCGTCGTGAAGTACGTCTTCGCCGCCATGCTCGCCCTGGCGGCCACTCTCTATGCCATCGCCCTCGTGACCCTGGATAAGCCCCCATCGGGCGACATCCTGGAGCTGCGGTGGGCCACCGACGCCAATCCCGCCCGCATCAAGCAGACCAGCCTGTTCGGGGACATGTTCCCCGGCCTGGAGGTGGCTGTCGATCCCGGCCTGGGCGGCGACCAGACCAAGCTCATCGTGCAATGCGCCACGGGTACGGGTCCGGACATCATCGATGTCTACGACCAGGAGGCCATGAGCAGCCTGGTCAGCGCCGGCATCCTCATGGACCTCACCCCGTACGCCGAGGAGGGGGGCTTCGGGGTCGACAACACCTACCCGGCGCTCCGCGACGCGCTGATGATCGAGGGCAAGCAATACCGCTTCCCATGCAACGTGTGGGCCAACTGCATGGTCTACAACAAGGCCGTCTTCGACGACCGGGGCGTTCCGTACCCGACCGATGACTGGACGTGGACCGAGTTCCTCGAGGTCTGCCGCCAGCTTCGCGACAGTCCCTCGGCGTCGGGTGGGGACCATTTCGCCTTCGCCAACTGGAACAAGATCAACTGGTTCGGCGAGCTGTACGTGAACAAGGGTGGCCGGTACTTCAGCGAGGACGGCCTGACCTGCCTGCTCGATTCCCCCGAGGCCCTCTGGGCGATCCAGTTCTACCACGACGCCATCTACGAGCATGAAGTGGTGCCCTCGGCGGCTCAGCTCGCCTCCCTCTCGTCCCAGGGCGGATGGGGTAGCGGCTGGCTGAGCATCTTCTCCAACGGCAAGGTGGCCATGCTCATCATCGGCCGGTGGTATCTCTGCCAAGTCGAGTACTTCCCCGACATGAAGGGGAACCTGGGCGCATGCCTCCTGCCCCATGTAGAGGGCCGGGAGCCGACGGGCCTGTGCGACACCCGGGCCGCGGGGATCAACGCCATGGGCGCCAACAAGGAAGAGGCGCTTCACTTCCTGGAGTACCTGGCCAGCCCCGAGTACAGCGAGCTGATCGTGCAGGATGGCGACTCCATGCCACCCAACCCGGGCCTGGCCCAGAGTGGCGAGATGCTGGTGAATGACGCCGAGCCCGACCCGGCCTTCCACCAGCCCTTCGTCGAGGCCATGGAGAACGCCCAGCCGGCCGACCTCAGCCCCTTCATGGATGCCCTGGTCATGCGGCGCTGGCTCGGCGAGGCTATCGACCGGGTCGAGGAGCAGGTGGAGCCGCCCGACGTGGCCTTCAAGGCCCTCACGGCGGAGATCAACCGCACCATCAGGACGAACCTGGAGCGCCAGCCGTACCTCCAGGAAGTGTACGAGGAGCGCACCGGACGGCCGTACACCGAGGACTGGTGGCGGGAGCATCAGGGGAGCTAGCCGCCGGAGAGGACCGGGCACCCAGACATGGCAGTCGGCACCACCAAGAGACAATCGCGTATCAAGCTGCCCCTGGCCGTACTGGGCTTCCTGGCTCCCAACCTCCTGGGCTTCCTTGGCTTCACCCTTCTGCCCGTGGTCCTGTCCTTCATCATGGCCTTCACCAACTGGAACCTCAAGCCCGCCGTGGACCTGGAGTACGTGGGCATGCGCAACTTCCAGGACCTCATCGGCGTGCAGGCCCTGGACCGGCCCGCGCCCCTCGTCTCCACCCTCTACTTCGTCTCCGCCGGCATCCTCATCGCCGGCGTGATCGGCGTGCTATGGGCGAACATGGCGGAGTGGCGGGGCTCCAAGATCGGCGGCGTACTGATCACCGCCCTGGGCGTGGCCGCCATCGCGCTGGCCTTCCTCAGGCCCAAGGCGGGCGACGGTGGCGCCGAGATGGTCTCCCACGGGCTGGTTATCTCCGGCGGGATCGCGATCATCTGCGGGCTGGGCCTGGCCTCCAAGGAGGGCGGCCAGTGGCGGCTCGGGCTGGGCACGGTACCCGGCGTGCTGGTCATCATCGGCGGCCTGGGCCTATGGCTCCTGGGCGCGCCCATGTGGGAGACGTATGAGCCGCGGGACGTGCGGTTCTGGCAGTACTTCTACAACACGGCCTACCTGATGATCGGCATCCCCTTCGGTATCGCCGGCTCCTTGGCCCTCGCCCTCCTGGTGAACAACGACCTGCCCATCGGGGGCCGGGCGCCCGGGCCCACCCTCGGCATCATCCTACGTATCGCGGCCGTGGCCATCTGCGTCATCTACGGCATCGTCGGCGGCATGGCCATGACCTCCTACTCGGGCGTCATGTCGGGGGCGGGGGTAGCGGCACTGTGTTTCATGGGCGGGCTGCTCGTGGCCTTCCGAGCGCCGGCCGAGCGCTTGTCTCAGATCACGGGCGCCCTGGTCTGCCTGGCTTGCGGCATCGTCACCATGCTGCTGATCTGGGGGATGGGCCAGGCGAACATTGCCCTCCTGGGCGGGCTCTTCTGGGTCATGGTCGCCATGGGTGTGGGCTTCAACATCGTGGCGTACCGCACCGTCTACTACCTGCCCACCTTCACCGCGGGCGTGGCCCTTATGATCCTCTGGAAGGCTCTTTACAACCCCGAGACGGGCCCCATCAACGTGGCCATCGAGACCATCGGAACCGCCCTCGGCCAAGACTGGCAGGGCCCCGAGTGGCTCGCCAGCGTGCCCTGGGCCAAGCCCGCTCTCATCATCATGGGAGTGTGGACGGGCATCGGCGGCACGAACATGCTGCTCTATCTGGCGGGCCTGTCCAACGTACCGGGCGACCTGATGGACGCCGCCGATGTGGATGGCGCTAGCGCGTGGGGCAAGTTCCGCCACGTCACCTGGCCCCAGCTCGCGCCTACCACCTTCTTCATCACCGTCATGTCTATCATCGGGGGCCTTCAGGGCGGTTTCGAGCAGGCCAGGGTGATGACCCAAGGCGGGCCCGCGGGCTCCACCACCACCCTCAGCTACTACATCTACAACAAGGCCTTCCAGGACCTGGACTTGGGCTACGCCGCCGCCGTCTCCTGGGTGCTCTTCGCCGTCATCTTCGTGGCCACGGCCCTGAACTGGAAGTTCGGCCGGGAGCTGGAGGTGAGCCCATGAGGCGCGGATTCCTCGGGCTCAGGCCTCGAACGGCCCGCACCGTCGGCCTGGTGTTCCGGCTCTTCGTCCTATCCCTCATCGGCTTCGCCATCTCCATCCCCTTCGTCTGGATGGTCGGCGCGTCGTTCAAGCCCAGGGCCGAGGTGGAGGAGCCGCACATCGTTCCCGAGGAGCCCACCCTCAACAACTACCCCATCGTCCTGGACATGATGCCCGACCCCGTGACGGGCGAGTACTTGGAGCTACGCTTTGGTCGGTGGTACTTCAATAGCATCTTCGTGGCCCTGTCGGTGACCTTGCTCCAGGTGCTCACCAGCAGCATGGCGGCGTACGCCTTCGCCCGGATGCAGTGGCGCGGACGGGACACGGTGTTCCTCTTATATCTGGCGACGATGATGATCCCCGGCGTGGTGACCATGATCCCCAACTTCCAGGTCATGGTGAGCCTGGAGTTCCTGAACACCTACCGGGGCCTGATCATCCCCGCGGCCTTCACCGCCTTCGGCACCTTCCTGCTCCGGCAGTTCATGCTCTCGATCCCCCAGGCCATGGACGAGGCGGCCAAAATCGACGGCGCGAGCCACTGGCGGATCTTCTGGGACATCGTCATGCCTCAGGCCCGGCCAGGCGTCATCGCCCTGGCCATCATCACCATGCTAGCCGCCTACCAGTCGTTCTTCTGGCCCCTGATCCTGCTGAACAAGGATCAGTACTACCCCCTGCCCGTCGGCATGCTGGCCCTGGATTCCAGCTACGGCCGCCAGACGGAGCTGATCATGGCCGCCACGGTCATGAACGTGGTGCCCCTCATCCTCATCTTCGTCATCTTCCAGAAGTTCCTGGTCAAGGGGCTGCAGCTCGGCGGGGTGAAGGGGTAGGGTCCACAGGGGGCGTAGCCGGGGCCGTCTGCTGCGCCCAGAGGCATCGCTGCCTGCCCTCACCTCGGTCCTCTCCCATCGCTGCGCGACGGGAGAGGAAGTC
>WJIW01000321.1 GCA_014730065.1 Armatimonadia bacterium
CATTCTCAACTACG
Source organism: Armatimonadia bacterium (assembly GCA_014730065.1). Taxonomy (GTDB): domain Bacteria; phylum Armatimonadota; class Zipacnadia; order UBA1398; family UBA1398; genus UBA1398. The sequence goes on from WJIW01000321.1 coordinate 15, forward strand.
TGCTCCCGTCGGCCCAGGTGCTATCCATGCATTGCTCGGCGAACATCGGACCCGAGGGCGACTCGGCCTTGTTCTTCGGGCTGTCGGGCACCGGCAAGACAACACTGTCGGCCGACCCCACCCGGACCCTCATTGGCGACGACGAGCACGGCTGGGGCGTGGATGGGATCTTCAACTTCGAGGGCGGCTGCTATGCCAAGGTCATCCGGCTCAGCGAGGAATCCGAGCCCGAGATCTACGACACCACCCGCAAGTTCGGCACCCTCCTGGAGAACGTCATGGTCGACGCCAAGACCCGCCGGCTCGACCTGGATGACGACAGCCTCACCGAGAACACCCGAGCGGCCTACCCCATCACCCACATGCCTTCGGCCAATCTCGACGGGCTGGGACCCCACCCGAGGAATATCCTGATGCTGACCTGTGATGCCTTCGGGATCATGCCGCCGGTCTCCAAGCTCACGCCCGAGCAGGCCGTCTATCACTTCCTGTGCGGCTATACGGCCAAAGTAGCGGGCACCGAGCGGGGTATGGGCGACGAGCCTCAGGCGACCTTCAGCACATGCTTCGGAGCGCCCTTCATGGCCCGGCACCCTTCGGTCTACGCCGAGCTGCTCCACAAGAAGATCCACGAGCATGGCACCACCTGCTGGCTCGTCAACACCGGCTGGCAGGGCGGCCCCTACGGCGTCGGCGAGCGAATCTCCATCGCCCATACCCGGGCGATCGTCCGGGCGTGCCTGGACGGCTCTCTGGAGAAGGAGGAGTTCGAGCCTCATCCCATCATGGGCTTGCCTGTGCCCAAGAACTGCCCGGGCGTGCCCAGCGAGATCCTGCGTCCCGGCGACGCGTGGGACGATAAGGACGAGTATCGCCGCAAGACCGAGGAGCTCATGGCGAGCTTCCGTGAGGCCTTCGCCGAGTTCGCCGAGGGCACGTCCGAAGAGGTCCGTGCCGCGGGCTTCTAGACCGACCCTGCTGGCCAGACCCCAAGCCGGCCGTAGATCCGGAAGGACGTGTCCGGATTTGCGGCCGGTTGTGCTATACTCCCGCGGGCCCCGACGCTGGGGCCCGCGAGGAGGCGTGCCATGATACTGGAGCGACTGGCAAACGACGTTGTCATCGGCGATGGCGGCGTCGTGTTCGAGCTGGAGCGGCGAGGATACGTAAGCGCGGGGCCCTTCACGCCCGTAGTGGTTGTGGAGCATCCCGAGGCCCTGCGGCAGCTACAGGTGGACTTCGCCCGGGCCGGTGCCGAGGTCTTGCAGGCCTACACGTATTACGCCCACGAGGAGAAGCTCAAGGTCTCCGACATGGGCGGGGCCGTCTCGGCCATCAACGCCGTGGCCACCCAGATCGCCAAGGAGGTGGCCGACGAGTACAACTGCATCGTCGCGGGGAACATCTGCAACACCTGGGTCTATGAGCCCGGAGATCCTACCAGCCATAAGGAGACGCGCCGGCAGTTCGACACTCAGATCGAGCACCAGCTCCCCCACGGCGCCGACTTCTTCATCGCCGAGACGCTTCAGTACCTAGGTGAGGCCGAGATCGCCCTGCGGGCCATCCACGACGCTGGCGCGCCAGCGATGATCACCCTCGGATTGGCCTACGGCGACCGGACCGCCGACGACGTGGGCCTGGAGGAGGCCGCCAAGCGGCTGGAGGATGCCGGCGCCGAGATCATCGGCCTCAACTGCTTCCGGGATCCATCTCACATGCTACCCCTCCTCGGGCGCATGCGGGAGGCCGCATCGTGTCATATCGCGGCCCAGCCCGTGGCCTTCCGGTGCACCGATGAGAGGCCCTACTTCCAGGCCCAGCAGTGGCAGGACGGACCGGCCTTCCCCCTCAGCCTCGATCCCTTCTACCTCACCCGCGCCGAGATGGCCGACTACGCCCTGCGAGCCCGGGAGATGGGCATCAGGTTCATCGGCTCCTGCTGCGGCTCCGCGCCCCATCACGTCCGGGCCATGGCCGAGGCCCTCGGACGCACGACGCCCAACACCAAGTTCAGCCCCCGGCTGGACCTCCACCCCATCATGGGCGACGAATCCCACCGGCGCGAGCGTGATCAGCGCATCCTAGATGAGCAGCGGGGAGAGGACATCGACTGGCGCAGCCCCTAGGAGACGCAGCCCGAACCATCCTGTCCAGGTTTGAGCCGTGAACCTATCCACCTCTATCGCAGTAATGCATGCAGGCGAGCTACCCGCCCAAAGGCTGGCTCGCCGCGTGCATAGGATGCGAGAGGTGCCAGAGGAACGTGCGACTCCACGGCCAGATCGCTGGCAAGCCGATCACAGCGGCGGTGCTGCTCCTGCTCTGCGTCGCGTCCTGCCTCGCCCAGTCGGCGGACCGGCAGAGTGCAGACCGGGCTCTGGAGCTGGCCCGCCAGGGCCGGTTCGACGAGGCCTTCCGCATCTACCGTATGCTCGAGCAGTCGGGCGACCTGACCTGGCGTGACCGCGGGGACTGGGGCATCGCCCTGAACTGGGTGGAAAGGTATGGCGACGCTTCACGCCAGCTCCAGCGAGCCATCGCCGACGGCCCGGAGGCCGCGCCTCCGTACCTGGTCAGAGCCCTAGCCATCGCGCTCATCGGCAGTGGCGAGATCGACAAGGGCTGGCGGATCACCGAGGCCTACGTCCTGCCCGAGCGAGGCGACCCCGCCACCGATGAGGACCTGGGAACGATCGCCTATCTCCTCAACGAGCAGGGGCTTGCCTTGGCCGAGGATCAGCAGTACGGCCGGGGGCTGGATCTGCTCGAGCGGGCGACCCAGCTCTCGGACGACCGCCAGCTTCGCGTCGATCTGGGCCGGGCGTACGGCTGGGCGGGCCAGCACGAGCGTGCCGTTGCCGTGCTGGAGGGCGTGGAGACCAGCGGGCCCGAGGATGCTTACGTCCTCGTGGCTCTGGGAGATTCGCTGGCGGCCCTGGGCCGGCCGGAGGAAGCGGCTGAGGCGTACGCTCGCGCCTCCCGGCTCGGCGATGATGCGAGTGGCGAGCGAGGGCTGGAGACCATCGCCGATGAGCTGGCCCAGGACGCCGCCGAGCGGATCCGTGCCGGCGATCTGGACGCCGGGATCACGCTGCTCCAGGAAGCGGTCGAGACCGCTCCGGACGTGCCTCGTCTGCGAGCGGAGCTAGCCGCGGCGCTTCGAGCGGCCGGCCGAGCCGAGGAGGCCAAAGCCGAGTACGAGCGTACCCTGGCGGCGTATGGCGATGATGCCCCCGAGTACGTTCGCACCGGGTATGCCGAGATGCTGTCCGCTGAAGGTATCGAACTGGCTGAGGAAGGCCGCACCGATGCGGGCCTTCGACTCCTGGAGCAGGCCGTCGCGCTGGCGCCGGGGTCCGCCAAGGTCCGTGCCGATCACGGCATCGGGCTGAACTGGGCCGGGCGACACGCCGAGGCCGCGGAGCAGCTAGGGCAGGCCGCGGACCAGTACGGAGCCGCCGCTCCTCTCTACGTGCGCCTGGCGCTGATCGATGCCCTGTACAACGCCGGCCGCTCCGGCGAGGCCGTAGAGGTCGCCCACCGCGCCATGGCTACCTATCCCGAGGCGGGGCCGCGGGTGGAGTCGATCCTCGCGGGGATCGCCAGAGAGGTGGCCGCCGACGCCCTGGAGGCGGCCAAGGCCGGCGACGAGGACCTAGCCGACGAGCTCATCGCCCGGGCCCTCGACATCGCGCCCATGGCGTGGCAAGTCAACGCCGATGCGGGGATCGCCCTCAACTGGATGGGCCGGTACGCCGAGGCCGAGCCCTACCTTCAGCGTGCCCTCGACCGAGCCCCGGAGCCCGCGCCCGCATGGGTGGCCGATGCCCTGGTGACGTCGCTCATCGGCCAGGGCGTCCACGATGTGGCTCTGAACACGGCCGAGGAGTGGCTGCGGAAGTATCCCGACGATGCCGCCCTCGTCACCAGCCGACGCGCCGCGGTGCGCGCGATGACCGATGAGGCGATGGAGCTATGGCGCCAGGACGAGCGGCGGACAGCTCTGGCTCGCATGGAGGCCATCGCTGAGCGGGTACCCGATCTGCCCGACGTCGCTCTGGACCTGGGTGTCATGCTCCACTGGGCGGGCCAGAACGAGCGTGCAGCCGTGGTGCTCGAGGAGGCCCTGGCGGGGACGCCCGAGCCCCCGGAGTACGCGTCCCTAGCTTACGCCGGTGCGCTGCTCCGAGTGGGCGAGCTGGAGCGGGCCGCAGCGATCTATGGTGATCTGTACCGGTCCGACCCCGAGAGCGCCGCGGTGCGCGATGGCCTGGAGGCCGTCGCCGAGCGTCTCGCCGCCAGTGCCATGGAAGCGTCCGATGACGAAAGGTACGCCCAGGCCATACGGCAGCTTCGCACCGCCGTCGACCTGGCTCCCTGGGCGTGGCGGCCCAGGGGTGATTTGGGCATCGTCATGCTGTGGAATGAGGATGTGGCGGAAGCCGTGGGACAGCTTGAGCGCAGCGTGGAGCTGGCTGGCGCGGACGCTCCCGCCTACCTGCTGCGCGCCCTCGGTGATGCGTACATGGCGACTGGGCGCTACACGGAGGCGGAGCGGGCCTACCGCCGGGCCATCGACGCCGGCCCCGCGGACGAAGCCGCTGACGGGCTTGGGGGCGTGCCCCGGGGCATGGGTGAGATCGCCCTCCGCTTGGCGTGGCAGGGCGACTACGAAGCGGCCTACGGGGCTTTGGAGCAGGCCCTCGCCGACCATCCCCAGGGTGATGTCCTGGACTTGGAGCCCGGGACCTTGAAGGCTATGGACCGCCGGGCGGCGCGCGCCGCCGAGCGTCTTGCCCAGTGGCTACCCGAGGCGGAGGACCCGCCCTTCATGGCCTTCGTGGCTCTGAGTGATGCGTACTTGGAGGCCGGGCAGCCAGGTCGCTCCCTGGAGGTGTGGCGGAGCCTGCCCGCCGACGTCGCCGAGCCCCAGGTCGTGGAGCGCTTCCGGGCGCGGGCCGCGGAGCAGATCGCCCGTGCCGCGTACGAGCTGGGCGCCACCGAGGGGCAGGAGGTCCAGGCCGACGAGCTGTTCCAGGGCGCCATGGCCCTTGACCCCGAGAACTGGCGCATCACCGGAGACTACGGGCTGCTGCTGGTGGCCAGGGGCGACTATCGCCGGGCCGAGGCGGTGCTGTCGCAGGCCACGGACATGGTCGACGCGCCGCCGGTGTATCTGCTGAGGACGTTCGCCGACGCCCTGTCGTACGGGGGCGATCCCGAGGCCGCCCTCCCGTACTACGAGGAGGCGTTGAGGCGGGAGCCCGATGACTGGGGATCCATCCGTGGGCTGGGGCGGGCCTTGGCCTGGCTGCGGCGCGGCGACGAGGCACTGGGCCTGATCCGAGAGGTCCTGGCGGATGACCCCTCCAATGTGGACGCCATCGCAACCGAGGCGTACATCCTGGCCGTGAGCAACGACCTCCGCGAGGCACTGAAGCGATACGATGACGCCCTCGCCCTAGCGCCCGAGCGGCTCGACCTGAAGGTCGCCAAGGCCCAGGCCCTCAACTGGATCGGCTGGCACGAGCAGGCGTACGAGCTGCTCACCGGAGAGGTGCTGGCCGAGGCGCCCCGCTCCAAGGACGCCCGCATTCAGCTCGTCGAGGCGGCGCTGTACAGTGGCCGGCCGGAGCTGGCGGTGGATACCTGGGATGGGCTTCGCCCCCACCTGTATGACTCGGTCTTCGTCGATGACACCGACTGGGAGCTGCGGCCATATATGGACCCTAGCATCCAGGTCGGGCTCAACCCATCCCTGGACACCGCATCGGTGCTCACGGGCCTGGGTGACGCGATTTTGGAGTGGCCCGTGGAGCCCGACTTCCGGGTGTCGGCGGCGGTGGGGTCCAGGCCCCTTCGCGAGCCGGGTGTCACCGATACCCAGTGGACCCATCTGCGCCTGGGTGTGGACTGGCAGATCGACCACCGGCTTCGCTACCGGGGTGGCGTCCGGCAGAACTACCTTCGGAACACCGCGGCCTACGCGGTGACGACCTTCGACAACCGCGTGGATTACCGCGCCAATGATCGCCTCTCGCTGTTCGCCCACTACCGGAGGGACCTGCTGGAGACGCCCCGGGCGATGCTCCAGCGCCTGTACGGGGATGACATCAGTCTCGGCGGCGCCTACCGCTGGGATCACAAGGACCGGGTCGATGCCGCCGTCTCGCGTATGGCCGTGTCCGATGGCAATCTGCGGACCTGGACGTCGGCGAGCTGGGTTCGGCGCGTCGATGTGGATGATGACCGCTACGAGGACTTCGTGCTCGAGTTCCGGCGCCTGACCAACACCCAGCCCTCTCCCTTCTACTGGTCACCGGCTGAGTACGACAGCCTGATGGCGAAGTACGTGTGGGGACGCGAGGGCCGGTCACGCAAGTGGTCCTGGCGGATCGTGACCGGTCTGGGCCTGGCGTACGAGTCCGGGGTGGGCTTCTACCCGCCTGCCGCCCTGGAGCTGCATGCCAGCAAGCGCATCGGCTCCGATGACGAGTTCGCCGGCGGCATCGGCTTAAGCACCTCCAACGCGGGGCGCCTCACCCCCGGCGCGGGCAGCTACGGCATCGGGTACCTCTACCTGAGCTACCGGCACTTCTTCTGAGGCCGCTCGGGTCGGCCTGGGCCTCGGCGCCCAGGCCTGCCGCGGCCCCTTCGGGTGGGCCTGGGCCTCCGCGCCCAGGCGCGTCCCATCCTCTACCCCGCCTCTGCTGACTCCTCGCTCCCCATCTCCACGATACCAATCCATCGCCGGCAGGCCTCGGCCAGATGCACATCATGGAGGTCCACCGCCACTTCGAGGGCCAGGCGGTAGTTCTGGGTGGCCAGCTCCGGGCGGCCCGCAAGCCGGTAGGTCTGGGCCATCTCGTAGTGGGTCACCGCGGCGGCGTGGGGGTCATCCAGCCGGCGCTGTCGGATCTCCAAGGCCTCCTCGTAGTGCTCGATGGCCGTGTCCCACTGCTCCATGAGCTGGTACACACTGCCCATCTCGTGGAGGGTCGAGGCCGCGCCGGAGGGAGCGTCCAGGTCACGCCACTTGGCCAGGGCATCGCGGTACCACTCCAGGGCCTCATCGTAGTCGCCGTCGACGTGGTAGGTGCTGGCGATGGTATGGGTACACCAGGCCACGCCCTTGTCGTCTCCCAGCCGCTCGCGGAGGGCCATGGATTCCTCCAGAGCCTCCCGCGCTTCCTGGGTCTCGCGGACGATGAGGAGCAGGGCGCCCTTCTCGCCCCGGACGGCCGCCCGCTTCTCCTCATGCCCTTGGGCTCGGCTGAAGATGCTCAGGGCTCGGTCGTAGTACTCGAGGGCTCGGTCGCGGTAAGCGCGGCGGCGGGCCGCGTCGGCGGCCTCCTCGGCGGGATCGATCTCGAGGGTCGGCACCCGGAACTGGACCTGCTCCCTCAGCTCCTCGTGATAGATCGCGCCCAGGGCCCATAGGGTATCGGCCCGGCCCACGTCGTCACCGATCTCCGCCCGCAGGCTTAGGGCCTCTTCGTACGCCTCGATGGCCTGCTGAGGCAAGTCCTGGCGCATGCGGAGCGAGCCGATCTCGTGCAGGGTTGCCGCAACTCCCGAGCGATCCCCCATGGAGCTTCGGATGTGCAAGGCCTGCTGGTAGTAGGCGTCGGCCTCGTCATAGTGTCCGGCGGCCATATGGGTCGACCCGATCTCATGGAGTACCCGGGCCTCGAAGCCCGTATCCAGGGCGTCCCGAGCCAGCTCCAGGGAGCGGAGGTAGTAGTCCCGCGCCTCGGGATACCTCTCACCCCGGTGGTGGATGGCGCCCATACGGAAGAGCACCAGGTATTGGGAGGCAAGGTCGCCAGCTTCCTTCGCCAGCACCAGCGCCTCGCCGTACCGGTCCAGCGCCACCTCGGGCCGCCGCTCGGCCACCGCCTCCTCGGCGGATTCGATGGTTGCCGCGATCTGGAACTGGCGCGTGCGCGATACCAGGTACAGGGCCGCCGCGAGGATCAGCAGGATGACCAACACCGCGGCCACGGCCCGGTTTCTCATCGGCTAGGGCTCCTTCGTGGCGGCTCCGGCCGGGAGCGAGGCATGCAAGTCGTGTATGTCTCCGGTCACCAGGCGGCCATCGGGGAGTGACGTATAGAGGAAGCGTGCGTGCTCCAGGCGGGCCCCATCCAGGCGGGCGCCGATGAGGCACGTCCGCGACAACTCGGCGCCCACAAGGGTGGCGTCGCGCAGGTCGGCGTGGCTCAGGTCGGCCCGGGCCAGCACGGCGCCATCCAGTCGCGCTCCCACCAGACTGGCTCCCACCAGGCTCACCCCGACCAGGTCCGCGCCCGTTAGGTCGGCGCCATCGAGGCGGGCACCCACCAGGGAGGCGCGGTAGAGGTCCATACCCGACAGGTCGTAGCCCGACAGATCCGTCTCGCACAAGTCGACGCCCGACAGGTTGGGCGGAGCGTCCAGGCTCTCGCGATACGAAGACCAGGCCGCCGCACCGGTCAGTAGCGCCTGATGGTCATCGCGCTGCTGGGGAGCGGCATAGCGCTGACGTAGGGGCGAGGCCCGCAGCTCGCGCTGGGCCAGCAGCTTCGATACTTCCTCATCGCCTCGGGCCAGGTCGGCGATGAACCGGCCCTTGGCGCGCCGGGCCTCGGCCGCTTCGGCCTCGGCCCGCTCCACGTCGGCCCGGACCTCCTCCCACTGAGCCGACCACTCGGGGCTGCCGGCGAGTTTCTCGGACACCGTCGCGTCTAGTCGGGCGTCGCTCCGGCCCAGTCGCTCGGCGACGGATCCTCTGGTCAGGTCTGTACGCGCACGCCGGATGCCCCCCGCTGCGGCCCGGGCCAGGAGCATAAGCAGCCAGATCAGGGCGACCAGGCCCAAGGCGCTGACGAAGCCGACCCGAAAGGCCCGCTCATCCCAGACCGCTTGCAGGCTGGAGACCCAGCCCCCAAAGGAATCGCTGATCTGTCGGATCGCTTCCATAAGACGCGGCACCGCTTCGGGCCCATCCCTGGTGTGATGGGAGAGTCGAGAGTAATCCCGCCAATTCAACACGAGGCGTCCCATCTCCTATCTGCCTTCGGTCCAGGCAGGTCTCGGGGGGCGGCCGGGCGCAGGGGACCAGAGAATGAAGAGGGGTTGATGACAGTGCGGTTGGCCATTGTGTGCACACTGATCGCCACCCTCGCCGCAGGCGGGTTCGCCCAGGAGCGGACACACCATCGGGTGCTCGATACCGACCCCGAGGCCGCCGTGCCCGTCATCGACGGGGGCGACCTGGAGGCAGAGCTGGGGCCCCGATGGTCGGGATGGCATGCGGGGTTCGAGATCGACGACACCGTGGCGCGGTCCGGCCAGCGGTCGGCCAGGGTCACGCGGGGGGATGACGGACCCGAGGCCGGGATCCACGGCGAAGTCCGGTTCGACGACGAGGAGCCGCCCGCCCTCGTCATCGTGTCCGGCTGGAGCCGGGCCGAGGATGTCACGGGCAGCCCCGACAGCGGCTACTCCCTCTACCTGGACGTCACCTACCAGGATGGCACCCAAGAGTGGGCGGTGAACCGGCCCTTCGATGTGGGCACCCACGACTGGCAGCAGCGCCGCATCGCCTTCAGGCCCGCCAAGCCCCTCTCGCGGATCGATTTCTATGGCCTGTTCCGCGGCCATGTGGGCACGGCGTGGTTCGACGACTTCCAGGTCCACTCAGTGCCGACGGGCGAGGCCACCCTATTCGACGGAGTACCCATCGAGGCGGGCGCCGCCGAGGAAGGCTTCTCGGCCCGCGACGTGGGCGATGGATCGGACATCATCTGGCTGGGGGACGGCGGGCTGGACCTTGACATCGAGGTCAGCACCCGCGCCCGGGCCGGGGCCCGGATCATGGACGTGACCGTCACCGACCTGCGAGGCGAAGGCGATCGCGCAGTCACGGTGTACTTCACCGTCCCCGTGGACGGTGAAGGCAGGACCTTCTGGGAGACGCCGCGCCGTGGACGCGAGATCGCCACGGGGGAGTACTCCCACACCCGGCCCGTCGCCGCGGGCGAGGTGGGGCGGGTCTCCTTGTATCCCTTCGCATGCGTGTCCGATGAGGCCGGCGGGATCGCCCTCGGCGCGCCTCTGGACTCGCCGCGTCTCTACCGGTTCGCATACAGCGCGGACACGGAGGAGCTGCTGGCCGCCGTGGACCTGGCCCTCTGCCAGGATTACCAGCGCCTGCCGGGCGGGGCCGATTTCTCGCTGGTCGTCTTCGAGTTCGGCGGCCCAGGCGGCATGCGTGCCGCGCTCGAGCGCTACTACGAGATCTTCCCCGAGCACTTCCGGGTGCGAGCGGAGGATCAGGGGATCTGGATGCCCTTCGCGCCCATAAGTCAGGTGCAGGACTGGGAGGACTTCGGGTTCCTGTTCAAGGAGGGCTCCGGCGAGCCGGCATGGGACTCGGAGCATGGGATAGAGACGTACCCCTACATCGAGCCCTCGTCCAACTGGATGCCCATGCCCGACCACGTGCCCCGGACCCACGAAGCCGCGCTGGATTACCTGTATGCCAACCGTGAGGCCCCGCGCAATGCCGCCACGATCACCTCGGGCATCGAGCTGGCCGGCGGAGAGCCCCACCTGCGGATCGAGGACGCGCCATGGTGTGATGGAGCCCTCTTCCTTCTGAGTCCGGCGCCATCGGTGCCTGCGGGCGGCGGACCCACTCAGTTCGAGCTGCTGCGGCAAGCGGTTGAGGAAGGCGTGTTCGGCGCCGGCACCGAGATCGAGGGCCAGTACGTGGATTCCCTCGAGATGGGGTTCTGGGAGCCGAACTACCGGCGGGAGCACATCCGGGCCTCCGCGATCCCGCCCACCTTCGACAGCCGGCTCCAGCCCATGCTCCTTCATCAGTGGTCCGTGTTCGAATTCACGAGCTGGCTGGAGGAGCGCATCCGCGGCGCGGGCAAGAAGACCTTCGCCAACGCCGCCCTCTGGACCGCGCCATGGCACGCGGCCCACTTCGACATCATGGGCACCGAGACGAACTGGGGCTCCGATGACGACTTCCGCCCCGACTCCGATGATGTGTTCCTCTACCGGCGGGCCATGAGCGGCCGCAAGCCGTACGTGCTGCTCCAGAATACCCGCTACGACACCTTCACCCAGGAGTCGGTGCGCCGGTACTTCGACCGCTGCTTGTTCTACGGCTGCTGGCCGAGCTTCTTCAGCCACAACGCCGCCGAGGATCCATACTGGCAGAACCCCGGCTTGTACAACCGGGATCGGGCCATGTTCCTGGAGTACATCCCCAAGATCCGGAGGATCACCCGGGCCGGGTGGCAGTCCGTGACCGGGGCCGTGTCATCCAATGAGCGGGTGCTCATCGAGCGATGGGGCGAGAGCATCCTCACCATCCACAACGACTCGGCCGAGCCGCAGGCGGCGCGGATCGAGCTCGAGGACGGCGAGGCCTTCGATGTGGAGCTGGGCCCGTACGAGACGGTGGTGCGAGGGTAGGGGAGTTGGGGCGCCGGAGTCATCCTCGGTCGCCTCGCCCCGGGGGAGGTCCCTCCGGCCCAAGCTACCGCTGATCCCTTCGCCGAAGAGGAACGACCGCCGCTTACAGCTCGGCCTACAACCACTCCCAGAGGAAGGCCCACGCCGGCTCGCCGAACCACTCGTGGCCGCCCTCCACGTCCAGGAACTGGAAGCGGTCGCCCAGGCCCAGCGACTCCCAGTGGCGATCCGCCTCGGGCGCCGCCGCTCGGGCGTCGTCGATCAGGAATCGCTCGTCGGTCGTGCCCACCTGGATCTGGAGCGGGCGGGGGCAGACGAGTGCCGCCACGTCCGTATCATCGACCAGCCGGCCCGCGCCCAGGTAGGTCATGTCATGCCAGCCCCAGGGCTCGGCGGCGGCCAGCATGGCTGCCCGGTCGTTGAAGAAGCACGAGGACACCGCGACATCGATGCGGGGCTCCAGCGCCGCCGTGTAGAGCGTGTAGAAGCCGCCGTAGGACAGCCCCACCATGGCGACCCGCTCGGGATCTACCTCCGGCTGCCGCAGGATCGCCGTCAGGGCGGTGGTGATCTCGGTGATCTCGATAGCGGCGAGGGTGGTGCCCGCTCGCCGGGCCCGGGCGTCGAGGAGGGACCGCACGCCATCGGGTAGATCGATGCTCTCGCCGAAGGTATTGAAGATGAGCGCCGGCGCCCACGCCACATAGCCCTCCGCCACGGCGCCACGCACCATGTCGTGGTAGTTGGCCCCCCCACGGAAGGTCGCCAGCTCGGGGAACCCACCCCCACCGTGTTGGGTGATCACTAGCGGCGCCGGGCCCTCCAGCCCTTTCGGCACCAGGTACAGCGAGTACAGCTCCACCCCCTCGAAGACTTCGACCCAGAGACGGTAGTACACGGCGACGTCGTCTTCGGCGACCCGCTCGCGCCGGGCCTTCGGGTCGAGCAGTGCGGCCGGCGCGGGGTACCCCAGCCGGGACCGTAGCGCTTCCTCGAGCGGCCGCGTCGACCGGCGGTAAGCGTCGATCGAGGAGTAGTCGGGCACCCAGACCGGCTCCAGCTCCGCCTCCTCGGCGACCAGGGAATCCACGTACCCCATGATCTGGGAGTACGCCTCCATGCGGACCGGCCCCGAGTCGGCGGGGTCCTCCTCATAGAGGTCTTGGGCCTGGGCGGCGATGGCGAGCAGGCACAGGGCCAGAAGGGCGAGCAAGGGGAGCTGCATTGCGGTCACCTCCGGAGGTGACCGGCTCTTCTGCGTCCCCTTGCCGAAGGCCTATCATGATGAGGTGTCCGAGGCGGGGGGCCGCCTCGGACGGGCACCGCGTCGGGCTACAGCAGGTTGGTGATGGTGTAACTTACCATCTCCATGTCGCTGCCGCCCTTGTCATCCATGCAGATGACTTCGATGTCGACTTGGGTCGTGCCCTCGGTCTGGGACGATGGCCCCGTGTAGAGGGTAACGGTCTTGCC